>JBEBRZ010000032.1:0-35126 GCA_040394615.1 Sphingobacterium mizutaii | reverse complement strand
TAAATTATATATCGCCGACTAACTCTTATCAGGCATATCTTTCGGGGATAAATGGTCGGACTGATTTCTATAAGTTTGATTTAACCGATCTGCTTTGGGAAAAGAAAAATACTATGAATATTACCAAACGCGAGCTGGATATAATCGAATGCCTTGCAAAAGGATATTGTAGTGAAAGGATAGGACAGGAGTTAGGTATTTCTCCAGAAACGGTAAAAGCACACAGGAAAAATTTATTGCGTAAAACCGAAACCTACAACAGTGCTGCATTGATTAAGAAATGTGGTGAATTAGGGTTGATTAGTATTTAGGTTACAGAGGTAAGGGATCAAGTTTGATTTAACTAAGTTTCAATTGACAAAAAAGACCGATAAGCTTTCTTATCGGTCTTTTTTTGTCTAGAGACTAAAATCTTCTCTTAAGTATTATTGAGATGAGGCTAATCCTTCTTGTTGAGGGCTCATCCACATTTGTAATTCATCACAATTTGCGAATTCGCTATTGATATGAATAAAAATAGATTTTGTTTTCTTTTCAAACCATTCACTCAAGCTTCGACGTGTTTTATCTTCTTGTGCGGCTTCCTGTATTTTGGCAAAATCCTGCTCTAAGCTAGCCTTATGAGGAGCAATACGAGTCTTTAAATAAGTAAACTTATATCCGGGTTTACCAGTTCTTTGATCCTGGAATTGATAAGGTCTTGAAAATTGACCCGCTTGTAGTGTGTCAATCGCCATAAACTCCTCTTTTTCTAATAATTCAACAGGGATTAGGGTTGATCTGGACTGAGATTGAGGATTGATCACCATACCACCATTAAATTTAGTCTCCTTATCATCAGAATATAGGGTAGCAGCAGTACTGAAAGGTAATTTTCCAGACTGTACCTGATTGTAAATAGAGTCTATTTTTCCCTTTACCCGATCAAGACTTGCAGAGGTTGGTTTCATGGTTACTAATACATGTCTCACTTTTACCTCTTCACCACGACGCTCTAATACTTGTAAAAAGTGAAAACCATATTCTGTTTCGAATACAGGAGAAATTTCTCCTGGTTTTAATTTAAAGGCCATTGCAGAGAATTCCTTTACATAATTCTCACGAGGGGCGAAGTCGTATTCACCACCTTGGTTTGCCGAACCCGGGTCCTCAGAATAGAAACGGGCTACCGTACCAAAGTCAGTTCCGTCTAATACCTGTTTACGGAAGCCTTCGGCCTTTTCTCTATATACATTCTTCTCTTCTTTAGTTAATTCCGGGTGGATAACAATCTCTCCGATTTCTACTTCTGTATTGAAAGCTGGTAAGCTGTCTTGATCTAGATTTTCAAAGTAGCGTTTTACCTCTTGTGGTGTTACAGTTACCTTACTAATGAGTGTGTTTTGGAACCGCTCAGCTTTCATTTGCTCAAACATGACAGGTCTCATTTCTTCCTTATATTGTAATAAAGAACGTTTTAAGAAATCTTCAAGCCTTTCTTTACCGCCGGCTCTGCGTGTCATTTCACGCATACGCGCGTTTAATTGATCATCAACTTCTGCTTCTGATACTTCAATCGAGTCCAATACAGCTTGTTGAGACAAAAGTTTTGTCATAATCAATTGCTGGAGGGCAGTACAATTAAAATCATTTGTTGGAGCACCACCATTTGCTAAGTATTGGGAGTACATCATATCTACATCGGATTGTAGGATAATACTTGAACCTACGGTAGCAACTACGCGGTCAATTAGTTTTTCTTGTGCATTAGCCTGAAAAGTACACGCTAATAATATTAATAGAAGTAAACTTGAAAAGTTTTTCATGTTGTCTGTGGTCACTCTTAATCTATAGTCCAGCGGCAAAATTATTAAATATTATGCCTTTTTTCTACTTTTATATGGTAATTAATAAATTAATAAATAGTCTTCAATAAGATATTCAGGCTAAAATACTTAAACAACACTAAAGTAAACACGATTTAACCATATTTAACAGATGATTCTCCGTATATCTACCTTGCTCATTATTCTTATGAATGTCACAATCCTTAATGCTCAAAACAGGCAAATTCCTTTGTATGTCGGGACATATACCTCGGAAGGGGGAAGTAAAGGTATTTATGAATTTAAATTTGACATAGAAAATGGCACGACTTCTTTGGTTGGTGAAACAACAACCCCCAGCCCTTCTTTTATTGCGAGGAACGCGCATGTTTTATTAGCGGTAAATGAATTAACCGATGGTAACCAATCCTTGTCATCTTTTGCAATTACGAAGGATGGCTTACAGTTTCTCAATAAAATAGGAACAGATGGTGCAGCACCTTGTCATGTAGTGATGGGGGCAGGTGGAGATTTTGCCGTAGTTTCAAATTATTTGGGGGGAGCTTTAAACTTATTCTCTCTTTCTCCGAATGGAGAAATCTTAGCCAAGGATGATGTAAAAATCTATACTGGTTCCAGTATAGATAAAAGTAGGCAGGAGTCTTCTCATATTCACTCCGCTTTCTTTGGTCCCGATAGTCTTTTGTATGTATCTGATTTGGGAGCAGACAAGATTTATATTTTGGATGTGGTTAAAGTGAACGGGAAGTTTCAGTTTGAAGAAAAAGGACAGATAGATGTTAAGAAGGGTGGAGGTCCCAGACATATCGCTTTTCATCCTAATGGAGACTATTTATATTCTTTAATGGAAATGACTGGAGAGATTGAAGTTTTTGAAAGGAACTCAGAAAGCTGGAAGCCTTTACAAACCATCAGTATGAGAGAAGCTGGCTTTAACGGACAAAGTGGTGCTGCGGATTTGAAATTATCCTCAGATGGAAAGTTTTTATATTCTTCTGATAGAATAGATGCGAATACAGTCACGGTTTTCTCCGTTTCGAAGAAGGGGATATTAAAACAGGTGCAGGTAAGCTCTGTATTAGGAAAGGGCCCAAGGCATTTCAGCTTTAGTCCCGATGAGCGATTTGTTTTGCTTGCTAATCAGCTGACAAATGAAATCGTTGTTTTTAAGCGAGATAGAAAAACGGGGAAACTAACCGATTCAGGAAAGAGAATTAACGTCTCACAACCGGTGTGTGTTTTGTTTTAATTAATCCGTTGCATCATCAGAATCAGCAATATGATCTTTCTCTTGTTGGTTTGCTTTCTTAGGATCACTCTCTAAGCAATGTGTTTCTTTGTTGTACATGCCTTTTAGTTCATCTACGATGGTGCCTTTCCAAAGAGGGGTGCCAATAAAGTATGCTGCTTTTCCAATCATATGAGCTGCAATAGGCGCGGTTAAAATCAAGAAGAAAATAATAGCGATTGATTTGGTTGTAACAGATACATCATCCGGGAACATAATAGCCGCACAAATTAATAATAAGCCTACTCCTAAAGTGGATGCCTTTACAGTAACAGATAATCGTAAATAAAAATCGGGCATTCTCAATACGCCTATAGAAGCGAAGAGAATAGATAGTGCACCAAAAGTGCTTAAAAATGCTAAAATAATATCAATCATCTTTCTGTTTTTCTATGTAATAGGAAAAGGCTATAGTACCCAAGAAAGCAATCAGGGCCAAAATAATCGCGACATCCAACAATACTTCTTGCTCTTGACGAATACTATAGACTGTTATAATACCAATACCAATGGTAATAATTAAATCCAGAGCCATTACTCTGTCTACTACTGATGGTCCCTTAAATAAACGGATGAACACCAATAATACCGAAATGGTCAAAATGGGTAATATGACAAAATCAAAGTAGTTCTCTAAACTCATCTCAAAATTTCTAATAACTTTCTTTCTACACCGGTTTTCAGGGTTTTAATAAACTGTTCTTCACTTCTTAGATACATGGCATGGATATAAATCGCTTTTTTATCGTCACTAATGTCTATAATCAAAGTTCCCGGAGTTAATGATATGAAGGTCGCCAGCATATTAATCTCAAAATCGGTGCTCGCATTTACAGGATATCTGACAATTCCCGGTTTGAAAAAATACTTTGGCGTAATCACATCGTATGCGACTTGAATATTAGCCTTAATCATTTCAAACAGAAAGAAGAAGCAAAAG
Source organism: Sphingobacterium mizutaii (assembly GCA_040394615.1). GTDB lineage: Bacteria > Bacteroidota > Bacteroidia > Sphingobacteriales > Sphingobacteriaceae > Sphingobacterium > Sphingobacterium mizutaii_A. The sequence continues at coordinate 31,072 of JBEBRZ010000032.1, read as the reverse complement.
CTAATGATTTTAGGAACCCGATAGAAATAACGCTGATCAGTCTCATCTCTATTCATAATCCATAACACCCCAAACCCTAATAGATATCCGAAGATAAAATTACTATAAGAAAGAGATCCTGTCAGTGCTACCCAGATAAAGGATAGCAACAGATTCATTAAAAAATACTTAATCATTGATCAAAAGCTTTATCACCCAAAACGGTACGTATGTAAGGGCTTGTGTCCAACAATTCATTTGAAATCCTATCAACTACTGTGATTATATTCTCGGCATTAAATCCAATATATAAGGTGACGAATGTTAAAAATAAAATCGGCACCACTAATAACAACTTCTTAAACAAAGGTAATTCTTTGAATTTATCTTCAAGTTCGACTTCTTCAGGAACATCTTTCCAAAAAACTTCGGCCCACATCTTTGCGATTACATATAGGGTTACTAAGCTTCCTACTATTAAAGCACCAATAAAGAAATATTGATGGTTCACAAATGCATCCTGGAATAAGTATATTTTGGGCCAGAAGCCCGATAGCGGAGGAATCCCTACCAAAGAAAATAAGACAAGTGCGATTAATAAGGAAATTAAAGGATAATGTTTATACAGTCCACCAAGTTTATGCATGTCCATAGTCCCTCTAACCATTCTAATAAAACCGGCAATCAGAAACATATTGGTTTTTACCATAATATCATGAATCAGGTAAAAAACAGTACCCATTAAAGCGATTTTGGTAAACATAGCTATACCTCCCAGCATAAAGCCTATATGACAAACAATCAGATAAGAGAAAAGTCTCCTGATATTCGTCTTTATCAATGCCCCGAACGCTCCTGTCAGGATCGTAAGGACAGCGATAGTCATAAATAAAGTCTTGGTGAAATCATCAGGGATAAAAATGGAACTAAATACCCTTAATATAGCATAAATACCTACTTTGGTTAATAATCCTCCAAAAGTGGCTGCTACCGCAGAAGGGGGAGTGTGATAAGAAGAAGGTAACCAATAATATAAAGGGAATACCGCAGATTTTATTCCGAAACCGAGAATAAAGAATATAGAGGTAATATCCACTAAAGTTTTATTATCAAAAGCTTTGATTTTTATCGAGATGTCTGCAATATTTAGTGATCCGGTGATACCATATAAAATCCCGATACCTGTTAGGAAAAACGTAGAAGCCAGTATATTCATGGCCATATATTTCACGGCACCTTCTAATTGCGCTTTCCTGCCTCCCAATGTCATCAGTACGAATGAAGAAATAATAATAACCTCAAACCAAACATACAGGTTGAAGATATCTCCGGTTAAAAAGGCTCCGTTTAACCCCATTAATAAGAAGTGGAATATCGGGAAGTAACCGTATAACATCCTTTGTCTACTTAATCCGACAGAAGAGAATATGGATACTGCGAAACCTGCAATTGAGGTAAGTAGTACCATCGTGCTACTCAACATGTCCGCTACGAAAACAATTCCAAAGGGAGCCTCCCAATTGGACGCGTTCATATGTAAGGATCCTTCAGAATAAACCTTAGCAAAAAGCCTTATCGCAATCAATAACCCTATAAATGTACCGCCAACACTTAGGAAACGCTGGGAAACAGTCTTTCGCCAGGCAATTAATTGGATAATGGCTGTAAATAAATGGATGAATACTGGAGCTAAAATATGGTTATCGATCATATGTCTTCTTCTTCCGGCGTATTTAAATTATCTAAATCATCTGTATCTACTAAAGCATAAACCCGCTTCAACAATACAATGGCAAATGCAGTTAGCGCGAAGCTAATGACGATGGCTGTTAAAATCAATGCTTGTGGAATGGGATCGGCATAGATGTCTTGAAATACATTATGATTTCCATCTATCACCGGAGGTTTACCTTTCACAATATTTCCTAATAGAAAGATTAAGATATTCGTTCCATTTCCCAATAACATAATTCCAAGAAGTAGCTTTACCATGCTACGTCTAAGGATTAAATAGACTCCTGCGGCATATAATAAGCCTAATACTAGTATTAAGAGTAGTTCCATCTATTAGTCCTCAGTTAATGATATGGTAAACAATATGGTTAACACGACTCCGATTACCACCAAATAAACACCTAAGTCAAAAAATAGAGCCGAACCTATCATGCCTATTACCGGTATTTTCTCTTCCCACCATAAACCAGTCATGGGTGGAAGCCCAAAAAATGTAGGCATAACTACACTTAAAGCAGAAATACCCATGCCGATTGGAATTAAAGACAATGGTTTTCTTCTTAAGATTTTCATAGTTGCTTCGGTGCCATTCGCAAAGCTGTGCAACACAAAAGCAATTGATGCAACAAGTCCTCCCACAAATCCTCCGCCGGGATAATAATGTCCTCTCAACAATAGAAAGAAAGAGAATAACAGTAAGATGGGTAATAGATACCTTGTTGCTGTCTGTAAAATTATACTTCGCATATTCTTATTCTTTTTCTGAAGATTTCAATCTTAACTTTAATAAACTATAAACCCCTAACGCTGCTATTCCAAGTACCACTGTTTCGAACATGGTATCAATTCCTCTGAAGTCAGCAAGAATTATATTAACAACATTTTTTCCCTTTGCCAATATATATGCGTTCTCAGCATAAAACTCACTGGTTTCTTTAGTAACAGGCTCATTCCATACTTTTAATGCAATAATAGAAAGGATGGCGCCGAATCCTAAAGCCACTACGATATCGCGATAGCGTTCTTTTGCAGAAGCGAGATTCAGAAATCCCGGAAGCTTATACATCACAAGAACAAATAATACCGTACTTAAGGTGTCAATGGTAAACTGTGTCATTCCCAAATCGGGTGCACCATAGAATACATACATTAAACATATTGCATAACCGATAACACTCATCGCGACTACCGAAGTAAGTCGGGAAGGAGTAGCCACCACGATAAGGAGTGCTCCTAAAAGGATAATAACGACTGCAAATTCATAAATGGTTATTGGTGTTAATCTTTCCCAGTCAATTACAACAGGACCGCCTCGCCATAATTTGTAAATCAATAATGCTTCAGCAAAAACAATGATTTTTAAGTGATATGATCTTAAATAACCATTATGGAAGAGATTTGTAAACCATTGTGAGAATCTAAGTATATCATTGGCATACCCTGTCATGATACTTTGAGGGGAAATACGTTGGAATTTTTCAATAAATAATACTTTGCTTTCGCTGGGTTTGTTTACGAAGTATAGCAAAGTACCTAGAGCCAAGGTTAATAGACTTAGTATTAATACCGTATTCCAGCCATGCCAAATAGCAAGATGCATATGCGTATCTTCCCCAAATATGTTGTTGGCGGTTTGGTAATTAAACAAATCTCCGATAATCCCTGGGGCTAAGCCAAATAGCAGGCCTAAGCATGCTAAAATAAGAGGAGGGATCCACATCGATTTATACGGAAGGTGTACCTTTGCATATTCTTCAGGGAGTTTGCCAAAGAACGGTTTTATTCCTGCCATAAATCCGGCAGCTACGAGGCAGATATTTGTGAGTACAGCTAAAGAAGTGAGGATAATGATCCAATTTTGTTTCACATTCAATGTCGCTTCATAAATAAGGTCTTTGCCAATGAAACCGTAGGTGGAAGGTAAACCAGCACTGCTCAATGCTGCCAAAGCGCCGGCTACTGCCACAGGCATCAGTACTTTTTTTAATCCGGAAAGTTTACTGATATCTCTTGTTCCGGTTTCATGATCGATAATACCGGTCACGAGAAATAAAGTTGCTTTATAAAGGGCATGTACCAATACGAAAACACTAGCTGCAATCACAGCTTCTACAGTTCCAATTCCTAAAAGGAATACTAAAATACCCAGTGCAGAAATAGTCGAATAAGCCAAGATAGACTTTAAGTCTGTTCTGAATAAGGAATGAACAGCTGCGTAAAACATCGTAAAGCCGCCGAATCCCATTAATGTATAGGTCCATAGGTCAGTGCCGCTGAGGATTGGGAAAAATCTAGCTAAGAGATAAATCCCTGCTTTTACCATAGTGGCTGAATGTAAATAAGCTGACACAGGTGTCGGAGCTTTCATGGCGCCCGGCAACCAAAAATGGAAAGGAAATTGAGCGGATTTAGTGAAGGCCCCTAAAAAGATTAATCCTAAGAGTAATGGGTATTGAGGGTGGTTGATGATAACATCTTTATAGGCAATTAATTCGGAAATTTTATAAGTTCCGGCTATATTTCCGGTAAGAACGAGACCAGCCAGAAGAAAAAAACCTCCCATTCCGGTAATCGTTAAAGCAGTCATGGCGCTTTTTCTAGATGCTTCCTGATCATTGTTAAAGCCAATTAAGAAAAAGGAACTTATACTGGTTAATTCCCAAAATATAAATAATAAGAAAATATTATCGGAGAGCACCAAGCCAAGCATGGCCGACATAAAAAGATATAGGTAGCCAAAAAAACGATCGAAATAAGGATGACCTTTTAAATAAGTTCGAGCATAGAAAAAGATGCCTGTTCCTATCCCTGTAATTAAGAGACAAAAGAGTAGTGATAATCCGTCTAATTGTAAGTTAAAATTTACCCCTAATGAAGGAACCCAGTTTATCTCCTGAAAAAAAACAAGACCAGTAGATACTTCAGGTACATATTTCAAATAATAAATAAATAAGATTGTCGGGATAAAGGGTAATAATATACTCCAGGAAGATTTGAGTTTTCTCCCAAATGGGATGAGCAAAATTGAAGAAATCAAACCAAGAAGTATTGTTAAAAGCATGTGCGTTTTTCTTAAATAATAATGGGATTGCGCTAAAAATAAGAAAAAACAGGCATTTTTTATCAGTAAAATTTCGATTAAATAGGAGAATAATTGGCTATACTCCTGTTTTCTTTTTAGATTTAGATCATCAACTACAAATTATTATGAATAATAAACCTAAATCGCTTGTCTCCCTTATTCTGGGCTTACTTTTATTTTCTTTGCCAGGTATTGCTCAACAAAACTATGTTAAGCCCAAGTTAACAAACAAGGACTCATGGTCATTAATACTGTTGCCGGATCCGCAATCTTATGTGAAATTTGACAGAAATGTCGGAATTCTAAATTTAATGACTTCCTGGGTTCGGGAAAATGTAGATTCGCTTAATACCAAATTTGTACTTTGTACCGGCGACCTTGTTGAACAGAATGATTTAGTTAATCCTAATGGATCTACCGCAAATCAATCCAGTAAACAACAATGGAAAAATACTAGTGAGGCATTCCGTAAACTTGATAATCGGGTACCGTATATTTTAGCAACAGGGAATCATGATTATGGACACGTTAGTGCTGAATATAGAGCTACTCACTATGATCAATATTTTTCGCCTGACCAAAATGGTTTTAATGCCTCTGCACTTCGTGAAGTTGGACCTAGCTTAAATGGTTTTTCTTCAACAGTAAATGCGGTGTATGAATTAAAAACTCCGCACCCTCGTAAGCTCCTAGTTATGGTATTGGAATTTGCTCCACGAAATGAAGTGCTGGACTGGGCTAAAAAGGTATTAGATCAACCTAAATACGAAAACCACGACGTTATTCTTTTGACGCATACCTACCTAAATAGAAATAGTGAGCATATTAAGACAGAAGGTTATAAAATCCAGGATGCAAATTATGGAGCTGCGGTTTTTGAGAAATTAGTAAAACCATCTAAAAATATCAGGATGGTATTTTCCGGACATATTGGAGAACCCGATAATTTCGATGGACATGTAGGGTTCAGACAGGATAAAAATGCAGCCGGTAAAACTGTTTCACAGATGACTTTTAATGCACAGGCAATGGGTGGAGGATGGCATGGCAATGGTGGAGATGGATGGTTAAGGTATTTAGAATTTCTTCCAGATGGAAAAACAGTGAAAGTTAAAACCTTCTCTCCTTTATTTGCTATTTCTCCTACTACTCAAAACCTAGCCTATAAAACGGAGAAGAATCAAGAGTTTGAATTCTTATTGGATTAAAATAATTTAAGGTTTCCTTATAAAAACGTCTGTTCAGGTTGAGCAGACGTTTTTTAGTTAAAATATGTGAAAGCTGCAAAACGATAATAGAAATATAATATCTTTATAATTATTAAACCAACAACATGAAGAAAACTTTATTATTTATCTCTTTGGCTCTGTGCTTCAGTGCGTCAGCTCAAAACATCTCACAGGAAAATTTGTCCAAACATGTGCACTATTTAGCTTCCCCGGAGCTTCAGGGTCGTGCTTTGGGTACAGAAGGAAAGGATAAAGCTGCTGAATATATTTTACAACATTTTGAAGAGGCCAACTTGAAGCCTTTTTTAGAAGATTATGTTCAAGAATTTGATCTAAACATTCGTTTAGCTTGGGTAAAGGCAAAAAATATTATTGGGATGATTGAAGGGTCGGATCCAAAATTAAAGGATGAATATATAGTATTGGGAGCACATTATGACCATTTAGGCTTAACCAAGAATAAAGAAAAATATTATCCTGGGGCTGATGATAATGCTTCAGGTGTGGCAACTATTCTTGAGTTAGCAAAATATTTTAACCTAGAAGCAAACAAGCCTAAGCGAAGTATTATTTTTATCGCCTTTGACGCAGAAGAATCAGGATTATTAGGGTCCAATCATTTTGTCAAACAGTTGGATGAAAGTCAACGAAAGCAAATAAAAGCCATGTTCAGTTTTGATATGGTCGGTATGTTAAGTAAAAATAAAGGATTGGATTTGAAAGGGATCGGAAGTATTAAGGATGGAAAGGAACTTGCAATGGAGTATGCAACAGATATTAATATTCTGAATGTTTCCAAAAATATTGAGGCTAGAACAGATACCGAACCTTTTGGGGATAAAGGAATTCCTGCTATTCATGTTTTTACGGGACTGAAATCTCCTTATCATAAGCCGGAGGATCAGGCAAACCTCTTGGATTATGAAGGGATGGAGAAGGTAGCAACCTATAGCTCCAAAATTATTACTGAGCTGGGAAATCAAACCGAGATAAACCCTATCGCCTCTATGGAATATCGCCAGAATTATCCGAAAAAAGTTTTTAATCCATTTAAAGTTGGAGTTGTAGGTTATTTTGGTTCAGGAAGCCATCTATATAAAGATGAATTTTATGATGCGAAATCAAAAGTTTCAGCAAGTATTGGACTTCGATTACAATATAAATTCGCACAGTCTTTAGCCATTACAGCTGAGGGATTATATGATCAACAGGGAAGCTCCTCAGCCCAAGGAAGGTATTACAGTGATGGGATAATGGTTCCTGTTAATATTCAATATGGTAAAAACGGTTACTTTTTTGCCGGAGCTTATTTCAAGCATCATCTTAATGGAAAGGATGGTGATGTTAAATTGGATTTCGATAATACATATCGTCAGCAGGAGTGGGGATACAATCTGGGCTTCGGACTTCAATACAGCAAATATCATTTGAATTTTACAGTAAGAAATTCATTCCAATCAATTTTTAGAGAAGGACCGAATGTAAAGCCTCAAGGAGCGTATGTTTCCTTAGGGTATAATTTCTGGTAATAGGTAATAAAAAAGAGAGAAGCCTGATTTTTTGATCAGGCTTCTCTCTTTTTTATTTTTTAAACTCTTTATTACCTTCTATAATTGCTTCCACAACTGTAGGGTCTTGAAGAGTTGAGGTATCTCCCAAGCTATTGAGATCTCCTTCAGCTATCTTACGCAATATGCGACGCATAATTTTTCCGGACCTTGTTTTAGGAAGTTCTGATACGAACTGAATAATATCAGGTTTAGCGATAGCACCAATAATACGTGTAACTGTTTGTAAAATATCCTGACGGGTTTTTTCCGCATCAATATGGTGGTTGGCTATCACGTAAGCATAGATACCTTGTCCCTTAACCGGGTGTGGATAACCCACGATTGCAGATTCAACGACGTCGGAGTGCATGTTAATGGCATTTTCAACCTCAGCGGTACCAATACGGTGCCCGGATACATTCAACACATCGTCTACACGACCTGTAATGCGATAATATCCTTCAGGACTTCGGTAACAACCATCTCCAGTAAAGTACATGTTTTCATACGTGGAGAAGTAAGTTTGGCGACAGCGTTCATGGTCGCCCCATGTGGTACGTAGCATGCCCGGCCATGGGAATTTAATACATAGATTTCCTGAAACGTCATTTCCTTCAATTTCTTCGCCATTTTCATCCATTAAACATGGTTGAACTCCCGGAAGAGGTAACATAGCATATCCCGGGATTTCAGGTGTAATACCGGCAATTGGAGTAATTAAGTGACCGCCATTTTCAGTTTGCCACCAGGTGTCAACAATTGGACAGTTTCCTTTTCCAATTTTATCATGATACCAATTCCAGGCTTCCTCATTAATAGGTTCACCAACACTTCCTAGTACACGAAGAGAAGAGGTGTCTTTTCCCTCTAAATAATCATCACCAAATGCCATCAAGGAACGAATAGCCGTAGGGGCTGTATAAATAATATTTACTTTATATTTTTCAACTATATCCCAGAAACGTCCTGCATCAGGATAAGTCGGAATACCTTCAAACATTAAAGATGTTGCTCCCTGTGATAAAGGTCCATATATAATATAGCTATGACCAGTAATCCATCCAATATCTGCTGTACAGAAAAAAACTTCGCCCGGTTTATATTGGAAGGTATTAGAAAAGGTATATCCTGTATAAATCATATAACCAGCAGTGGTATGGACAACCCCTTTTGGTTTTCCGGTAGATCCTGAAGTATAAAGAATAAACAAGGTATCTTCAGCATCCATTTCTTCTGCCGGATATGCAGGATTACCTTGTGTTTCTACTTTCTTAATCTCATCTTCCCACCACACATCTCGTCCTTTAATCATAGAAACCGGCGTACGAGTACGGGTTAGCACAATTACACGTTCCACGGAGTCACATTGCATTAATGCGTCATCAACAATAGATTTAAGCTCTAATATTTTTTGTCCGCGGAAACCACCATCGGCAGTAATCACTAATTTACAATCTGCGTCATTAATCCTATCCGCAATGGATCTGGCAGAGAATCCGCCAAAGACTACGTTGTGAATAGCTCCAATACGGGCACATGCCAATACAGCAATAACCAACTCCGGTACCATGGGTAGATATATACACACACGATCACCCTTTCGGATATTATTGTTCTTCAATACATTTGCAAATTGTTCAACTTTTTGAAGCAATTGCTTGTATGTTAACACGCGATGGGCTTCACTAGGATCGTTGGGTTCCCAAATAATAGCGGGCTGATCTCCTAGTTGATAAATATGGCGATCTAAGCAGTTTTCGGTTATATTTAACTTTCCTCCTTCGAACCACTTAATATCCGGATCTTTAAAGTTCCATTTCAATACGTTGTTCCATTTTCTTTTCCAAAAGAAATTATCTGCAACTTCTCCCCAAAATGCTTCTGGTTCTTCTACACTCTTTTTGTAAGCTTCTTGATACTCATCAAAAGATTTAATTTGAAAGTTCATTTTTTAGTAAAAAATTATAGGTCTACATTATCTTTGCACAGGGGTTTTATTTAATTCAGTCATTTAGTTATTGAGAGAGGATAAAATAAGGCCCTGTATAGCTAATTTAATTTTTTTCCTATTGAAATGCGAATTTTTATCAATTCCAAACAGATATTTGTCTTACCTTGAAGTATTATGACCAGTATATTGAAGAGAGTTTACTATTTTTTTGTTCATACAAATATACTCATCGCATTCGCTGCAGTGGCTCAATGTGCTCTTACTTATTATATTCTGGAACTTCCTGTAAATCGTGATATTTTGATAATAGAAGGAGGAACAACCCTTTTACTTTATAATCTGAGCTTATACTTGTCCTTACCTAAGGATCCTAGTAAGTCTCCTTTTCAAAGAACGAAATGGATTGGGAGGAATATTTGGGTGCTTTGGCTTTTTAGTTTACTTTCCGGAATAGCTGTTATCTGGTCGTTGTTACATATTCATTTAATGACCCTGTTCTTTTTAGGTTTTATAGGCTTATTAAGCCTTGCCTATGCTGTACCATTGGTGAAAATTGGAGATAAACGTATTGGTATGCGTCAGGTGCCGGGACTGAAAGTATTTTATATTGCCTTAATATGGTCATTAAGTAGTGTAGGTCTGCCTGTTGTAGAGCTTTTTGCAAACTCGGTGCATATTAATTGGTATATGGCTAATTACCTTGGTGTTGTAAAGATTGTGTTTTTAGTTTTATGTACGCTTCCATTTGATATACGCGATTATGAACAGGATAGCCTCTATAACCTGAAGACAGTGCCCATTCTTTTGGGTAAAGCAAAATCAATCAGATTATCCTATGGAATTGGCGTCTTTCATATATTACTTATTTTGTTTTCTCCTTATCATTGGGATATCAAATGGGGAATGATCTTAACAACAGCATTAATTCTTTTAATGTTTCGTTGGGTGATTTTTTCGAAAGAAAAGCATTATCATCACGTTTATTTATTGGACTTTGCATTAATTCTGCAATGGTTATTGGTTCTTTTATTGAGTTAAGAATTTAATAATTTTATCCGCTAACACATCAGAAAGTTTATAATAACTTTCATAAGTCCAGCCCGCTACATGAGGGCTAAGTAATACATTATCTCTGCTTATTAAGTCTTTATACCAATTTTGCTCAGATAGAGCCGGGAATTTTTCCAGAGGTAAAACATCGAAAGCAGCTGCTATAATTTTTCCTTCATCTAATTTTTTGAGTACTGCCGGTACATTCACAATTCCCCCTCTGGCACCTAATAAGAAAAAGATGGGTTTTCTAAAATGATATAAGTATTCATCATCAATCATTCCTTTTGTTTCTCGAGTTAAGGGGATATGGAAACTGAGCACATCTGCTTGTTTTACGACCTCTTCCATAGATACCTCTCGGGCATATAAATCAGAGAAGCCAGTTTTATATTTATCATAAGCAATAACATTCACATCGAAACCAGAAAGTTTTTTTGCCATTGCCTGACCATTATGTCCATATCCGATAAGAGCCACCGTTTTTCCTTTGAGTTCGTAACCGCGATTTTCCTCTCGCTTCCATGCGCCGGTCCGGATTTCCTTATCTCCGCGATTAAGGTTATTCATCAAACTTAAAAGCATGCCAATCATATGCTCTCCGACAGCATCCCGATTACCCTCATTTGCAGGAAATAACTGAATACCTTTGCTTTTAGCATAATCTTCATCAATATTATCCATGCCGGCACCAGCTCGGCCTATCATTTGAAGTTTCGGATTGAGATCGATAAACTCCCGATCTACTTGAAATTTTGACCGGATAATAAGCCCTTCGTATTCCGGTATAAGTTTTTCGGCCCCTGCTCGATTAATATCAGGCTGGTAATTGAACGAAATACCAGCGTTTTTCAATTTCTCCAATAATATTTCGTGGATATCGTCGACAATTAATATGTTCATGAGTTGTTTGAATTTAAAGTCATAAAATCCTGTTTGAATAAGGTGAGTAGAGCCTGCTGATTTATTCGGTCAGGAATTATTTTCATGAGGTTATTTCTAATGGAAATCAAGAAAGAATTATCCCATTGAGCAACATCCCCAATCAATTTTGAGGTTTTAATAATATATTTCGTTCTTGCTAACCTTCTTCTTTCGAAGGAAAGAAAGGCCTGTTTAACTGTTTTACTTTTTTGAAGCTCGTCTGCTAATACAGCAACATCTTCCAATGCTTGACAGGCTCCTTGCCCCATATTAGGGGTACAGGCATGTGCTGCATCGCCAATAATCAATATATTATCATAGGCAAAATTTTTCAAGGGTTTTATATCTATAATATCACTCCAGATCAAATCTTGGTCCTTTGTGGCAGATAGAATTGAGGGGATCGGATCATGATAATTAGCGAACCGATAGATTAAATCTTCTACTTTATAGTCCTTAAATAAAGTAGAATTTTGAGAACTATTTACACAGGCATACCAATATATCCTGTCATTAACCAAAGGGGTCATTCCAAACCTTCCTTTTTTGCTCCAAGTTTCTGTCCCTTGATTTAATTTTAATTCGGAATTGTCGATGGTAGCTCTCCAGCAGGTATATCCAGAGTAGCGGGGTTTAGATGCAGGAAGTAATTGTTGACGTAGAGGAGATTTTACGCCATCCGAAATGATGAGATATTTTGTCCTGTGAACACTTTCATCCTCAAAAATAACATCTATATATTCTGATTGCTGTTCAAATCGGACCGCTTTTTTACCTATGTCGAGACTTTTGGGATTTATTTTAGATAATAAATAGAAGTGTAAATCAGCGCGATGAATTGCAAAATTTTTCTGATCATATTTTTGGGAGAGCATCTTTGTGTCCGGATTGACAAGTTTATTGCCCTTCTGATCAAGAATAGCAAAGGAATCCAAATAGTAACCGATTTGTTCGACCTCTTTACGTAAGTGAAGGAATTCTAGCGCTTGCATGGCATTGGCGGCTAATCCAAATCCAGCTCCAATACCCTTCAATTCCTTCGCTTGTTCAAATAGGTGATATTCACGACCTAAATACTGAAGTGCAATTGCTGCGGTCAGACCAGCAACCCCACCTCCGATTATCGTAAATTCACTTTGTGTACTCATCTCACAGGCTTTTAGCGATTTCGTTTGTTAAGGTTTCAAAATCCTGAACAGATAAGCGTTCAGCTCTGAGTTCATACAATGGGTTGTCACTCATTCTATCCCTGGGAACTACTGCAGATAAAGCATTTCTGAGTGTCTTTCTTCTTTGGTTAAATCCTGCTTTTACAACCCGCCAGAAAAGTTTTTCGTCACAATCTAAAGTTTCTCGTTCATTCCGAACCATTCTCATCACACCTGATAATACTTTAGGTGGAGGATTAAAAGCTCCGGCTTTTACCGTAAACAAATAAGAAACATGATAATAAGCTTGTAAGAAAACACTTAATATGCCGTATTCCTTATTTCCAGGTTTTGCGACACAGCGTTCAGCAACTTCTTTCTGAAACATACCGACCATTTCAACCACTCGGTTTCTCTCTTCTAAAACCTTGAAAAGAATCTGAGAGGAGATGTTATATGGGAAATTTCCTATAACGGCCATTTTCTCCTCAAAATACTGGGAGAAATCGAGCTTTAGAAAATCGCCATGAATTAATCGGGACCCTAACTCAGGGTATTTATCAGCTAAGTACTCAATAGATTCGTCATCTACATCGATCAAGAAAGTTTCGTAGTCTGGATTTTGTAAAAGGAAATCAGAAAGTACACCCATACCCGGGCCGACTTCCAAGACTTGCTTAAACCCAAGGGAAGGTGTTAAAGCTTCAACAATTCGTTGTGCCGCATTTTTGTCGTTAAGAAAATGCTGGCCTAAATGTTTTTTTGCGCGTACTGAACCCATAGAACGTATTTGCCACAAAGATACTATTTTTAAGGATGAGGAATTCTACTCCATAAAGGTAAATGGCAATTCGACCTGAATGTTTCCGTTTTTTTGCTATTTTTGAATGTATCTAAAAGCATTGACGATGAGTGAAAAACTTAAAATAGGCATTTCAATAGGTGATATTAACGGGATTGGTTTAGAGGTTATTATTAAATCTCTAATGGATAACCGTGTGATGGATTTTTTTACCCCGATAGTTTATGGGAATACGAAAGTTGCATCATTTCATCGCAAAGCCATAGGTATCAATGATTTTAGTTTCAATGTTATTAATACGGCAGATCAGGCTAACACCAAACGTCCGAACATGATTAACTGCTGGCAGGAAGATGTGAAAATTACATTAGGAGAGCAGAACGAGATCGGCGGTAAATATGCCTTTATATCTCTCCAACGTGCCACTGAGGATTTGAAAGCAGGCTTGATCGATGCTTTAGTTACTGCACCTATCAATAAGCATAATATCCAACAGGAGGGATTTAATTTTCCGGGACATACAGAATACTTACAAGATGCATTTTCCGCAGATAATGTTTTGATGTTTATGGTGAGTGATGATCTCAGAGTAGGTGTAGTTACAGGACATATTCCGGTGAAGGATGTTGCCACAGCCATTACGGTGGATGGAATTCTTCAGAAGCTAAGGATGATGAATGACAGCTTAAAGAAAGATTTTTGGATTAAAAAGCCGAAAATTGCAGTCCTAGGGTTGAATCCACATGCCGGCGATGACGGATTGATTGGTACAGAGGATAAAGATATTATTCTGCCGGCTATTGAGAAGGCAAAAGAAGAAGATATTTTCTGCTTTGGTCCGTATCCTGCTGATGGTTTCTTTGCTGGTGATACCTATACTAAATTTGATGCTGTATTAGCCATGTATCATGATCAAGGTTTGATCCCCTTCAAACATATTGCCGCACGTAACGGTATTAATTTTACCGCAGGTCTGCCTGTAGTTCGTACCTCTCCTGATCATGGCACAGGTTACGATATTGCAGGAAAGAATATGGCATCACATGCTTCATTTCTCGAGGCTGTTTTTGAAGCCGTGCATATTGTAAACAGACGCCGCGAGCAAGAGGTATTAACCGAAAACCCTTTGTTGTTTCGTAGATTATCTAAGGATAGGGATTAATATTAAATTTCATTACTTTTGCACTTTGTTGCTATGAGTGAGAATTTAAGTCATCCCATTTTTCCCATAATTAAAGATTTGGCCAAACAAGAAGGAGTTTCCTGCTTTGTAATTGGCGGATATGTGCGAGATAGAATTATGGGTCGTCCATTTAAGGATGATATAGATATCCTTGTTTTGGGAAGCGGGATTGATTTTGCAAATAAACTAGGAGAGAAGCTACATAGCAAAGTCGCTGTTTATAAATCTTTTGGCACTGCAATGTTGCTATTTGAAGGTTTGCAGGTAGAGTTTGTGGGTGCTCGAAAAGAATCTTACCGAAAGGATTCCCGAAAACCAATCGTTGAAGATGGTAGTCTTGAAGATGACCAAAACCGTCGTGATTTCACCATAAATGCCATGGCTTTTTCACTAAATGAAGCTAATTATGGAGAATTATTGGACCCCTTCAATGGTGTTTCCGATATTGACAACAGAATAATTCGTACACCTTTAGAACCCGGAATTACTTTCTCTGATGACCCGCTCAGAATGATGCGTGCTATTCGTTTTGCAACACAGCTTAATTTTAGAATAGACTCACAAGCATTGAATGCAATTTGTGAACAGGCTGACCGTATAAAAATCATCTCTAAAGAACGTGTAGCGGATGAATTAAATAAAATTATTCTTTCAGAAAAACCATCTATCGGATTTAAATATTTATTCGACACTGGTTTATTGGAAATTATCTTCCCGGCTATGTATGATTTACATGGGGTAGATGTTATTGACGGGAAAGGGCATAAGGACAATTTCTATCATACGCTGGAAGTATTGGACAATGTGGCAGAAATGTCTTCTGATTTATGGCTGCGCTGGGCAGCAATTATGCATGATATAGCGAAACCTGCCACCAAGCGTTTTGATAAAAAGGTAGGATGGACCTTTCATGGTCATGAAGATAAAGGTGCTAAAATGGTACCGGGACTATTTGCTGCATTGAAACTTCCCTTAAATGAAAAAATGAAGTTTGTTCAGAAGCTTGTTCTTTTACATTTGCGACCTATCGTTCTCGCCAAAGATATTGTTACTGATTCAGCTGTTAGACGGCTGTTGTTCGAGGCGGGTGATGATATTGATGCGCTGATGATGCTCTGTCATGCAGACGTTACCACCAAAAATGAATACAAAAAAAGAAAATACAGGGAGAATTTTGACCTTGTAAAACAAAAGCTAAAAGACGTTGAAGAAAGAGATCACCTAAGAAATTGGCAACCTCCAATTGATGGTGATGATATCATGAAAACCTTTGGGATCGGTCCAAGCAGACACGTTGGAATTATAAAAAATGCTATTCGTGAAGCTATTCTGGAAGGAGATATTCCAAACTCTCGAAAAGAGGCAGTTGAATTTATGATAGAAAAAGGGAAAAGCTTAGGATTAACACAGGTTGAAGAAAGCTGATTTTTTAAAAAAATATGTAATTTTATTGCTTGAAATATAGCTAGTTCTTAATAAATACATTTTACTAACATGGCGATTTACAGATTTAGAGTAACTTTTGAAGACTACGAGGATGTTTATAGGGAAATAGATATGCCTTCGAAAAGTACTTTTTTGGATTTACACCTTGCTATTCAGAAATCTACCGGATACGATGTTGAGCGTTCATCCTCATTTTATGTTAGCAATGATCAATGGAAGAAAGGAACAGAAATAGCCTATCTGCCAAATGAAAGAAAAAAAGCTGCAGGCGTATTGGATGTTGAAGAAATTCGATTAAGTAAATTTATCGATGATCCTCATCAAAAGTTTTATTATACGTATAATTTTGACAGACCTTATGATTTCCATGTTGAGCTGATTAAAATTTTGAAAGAGGAGGAAGGGAAAGAATATCCGGCTCTTTTTAAGAAATCGGGGGAAGCGCCAAGAAACCTGACTGCAGCAAACTTCCCTGTGACGGAAGATGATGATGACGATGAAATCATTGAAGAAACAGAAGAATATGGAGTAGATGAAGAAGAAGACTTTGATTTGTTTGATGATGGTGAGGAAGAGGGGTCTGAGGAAGAATCTAATAAGTCTAATGATGACGATTACTAAAATTTAATATAAAGAATGATAGAATAGATGATAGTCCAAACTATCATCTATTTTTTTGAATAACTGAGATAACTCGAAATGGAAAAGCAAAAAACGTTAGTCTTTGTTGTTGGACCTACTGCAGTAGGGAAAACCGCCTTGGCTATTAAATTGGCGCAATATTTTAATACTTCGATTATCTCGGCGGATTCCCGACAGTTTTATAAGGAAATGAACATAGGAACTGCTAAACCCAATCAGGACGAACTTTCCCAAGCTCCTCATTACTTCATTAATTCCCACTCAATAGCTGAGGATTACACCGCAGGGGATTTTGAAAGAGAAGCCTTAAGTCAGCTAACTGAATTATTTACCGATACGAATCTGGTGGTCGCTGTTGGAGGTTCAGGCCTATTTGTTCGTGCATTGTGCGAAGGATTAGATGATTTACCGAAAGCACCCGATGAGATTCGTGAATCCTTAAATGAGGTTTTCCGTGATCAAGGGCTTGAACCTTTAAAGAAAAGGTTAATGGAAATTGACCCTGATTATTATGCTAAAGCGGATATAGATAATCCGCAAAGAGTTATCCGAGCGATTGAAGTATTCGAAGCTTCGGGGAAACCAATTTCATTTTATATGAAAAACCAAATGACTGAAAGACCGTTTCAAGTTATTACTGTTGGTTTGAATACCGATAGAGCATTGCTCTATGCTAGGATTAATACGCGTGTAGATAAGATGATGGAAGATGGTTTATTGGAAGAAGTTAAATCATTAGCTGCTTATAAGGACAAACCGGCACTATTAACTGTTGGATATGCAGAACTGTTTGATTACTTAGATGGGAAAATAAGTATAGAAGATGCTGTCGCAAAGATTAAGCAGAACTCCAGAAGATATGCTAAAAGGCAAATTACCTGGTTTAAGAAGTATGGTGATACCAAGTGGTTTGAACCACAGCAGGAGGCTGAAATAATAAATTATATAAAAGATAACGTAAAATAGTAATAGCCTTTAAAAGGCTATTTTTTTTTCTAACCTATTTTCAAACTTTTGTCTTATAACTTTTACGAAAACCATTTCGTTTATTGTGCAAACGATTGCAAGAGATTCCTTGTTAGGGAATTACCTATATTAGAAACTATTACAAGCCTACTGAATGAATAATAAACTTTTAATTGCATGTACCAACCTAATAATTGGGTTGGTTTTAAGTCAAAGCTCCTTTGCCCAATCCAGGGTTGAAAAGAGCTTTAATGATGGTTGGAAATTCTATAAAGCAAATAATTCAACCTTTTTCACAGATTTCGAGAATGGTCAAAAGTATTTTGAAAACCAAGGTCAATGGACCAAATTAGAAGTTTGGGAAGATGTCACACTGCCACATACCTTTAATAAGGATGATATGCAGAAAGATCGTAATTTCTTTGAAGGGAAAGCTGTTTATCAAAAGTCTTTCATGACTTCTCCGGAAGATAAAGAAAGAAGAACCTTTATTAAATTTGAAGGGGTAGGGGCTGTAGCTCAGGTCTTTATCAATGGAAATTATATCGGAGAACATAAGGGTGGATATTCGATGTTTGTATTTGAAATTACGAATTCAGTCGATTACGAAAAAGAAAATACAATAACTGTCGTAACGGATAATAAAGCCAGAAAGGATATTATTCCCATTAATCAATTCTTATTCCCTGTTTACGGAGGTATTTATCGTCCGGTCCATATTATCAATACGAACAAAACTAATTTTGTAGTAGCTGATCAGGCAGCTCCCGGAATTTTTATTAAGCAGAAAAATGTTTCCGGAAAGGAAGCTGAAATACATGTGGAAGCAAAGCTTGAAACCACCGAAAAAAGAATTCAGGATGTTGACCTGTTAATCGAAATTAAAGATAAGGATGGAAAAGTAGTTCAATCCACTAAAAAGCCTGTCAAAATCAATCCTCAGGGAGTGACTTATGTTCATGAACAGCTTAAATTGAAATCTCCACATCTGTGGAATGGAATTTATGACCCTTATTTGTATTCATTGACCGCAAAGATAGTTTCTAATGGTCAAGAATTAGATGCAGTAAAGCAACCATTAGGAGTGCGAAAAGTAGAATTGATTGCTGGAAAAGGTGTTTTTCTGAACGATAAAAAGTATCCAATGTACGGAGTAACAAGGCATCAGGATCGTGAAGGTTTTGGCTCTGCACTTAGCTTCGAGCAACATAAAGAGGATATGTTGCTAATTAAAGAAATGGGGGCTACCACCATTCGGTTAGCTCATTATCAGCAATCATCTGATATGTATTCTTTAGCAGATTCTATGGGGTTCTTAACATGGGCAGAGATCCCTTTTGTGAATCGTGTCTCTTATTATGAGAATGACAATGCTAAACAACAAATGACAGAACTAGTTAAGCAGAATTTTAATCATCCATCAATTTATATATGGGGAGTGCACAACGAAGTCTACTCAAAAACAGCAGATGAACAGGTGCCGGTCCTTACAAGAGAATTGAATGATATTGCTAAAACTTTAGATCCGGATAGATATACAGTATCAGTAACTGGTTATAATGTAATCGATCGACAAGAAAACCTGAATACTGATGTTCAGGGAATCAATCATTATTTTGGATGGTACGGAGGGAAGATCGAAGATCTTGGACCATGGGCTCAAAAGGTACAACAGGAGTTCCCGGAATATAAAATTATGCTTTCCGAATATGGCGCTGATGGAAATATTGATATTGGAAAAGAAATTGTGGAGACTCCTAAAGATGTGATTTCAGGGAAGGCGTTTCCTGAGAATTACCAAACTGAAACTCATATTCAACAATGGGCTGCTATAGAGAAAAATCCAATTATTTTGGCATCATATCTATGGAATACATTTGAATTTGCAGTACCTGCTTGGAATCGGGGAGGTGTAAATGCAAGAAACCTTAAAGGTCTAATTACCTTTGATAGGAAACGAAAAAAAGATTCATTTTACTGGTATAAAGCAAACTGGAATCCGGAACCAATGATTTATTTAGCAAATAGAAGAGACAATATCCGGACAAATAGTGAAACCAGAATCCAATTGTTCTCGAATCTATCGGCCGTAACTATTTCTGTTAATGGAAAAGAGTATCAGGCGAAAAACGGAGTAAATGCAAAACATTGGGTTGTCGATGGCGTACAATTGCAAAAAGGTGAAAACAAGATCCAAGCTACAGGAAAGGCTGACGGATCAACATTAACAGATGAAATGACTTGGACACTTCAATAAACATAACTTATGAAGACAATGATAAAAAATAGCATTCTTTTACTTTCAGCGGTGCTCCTTAGTCAGGTTGCTCTGGCACAATGGACTGGCCCGAAAGAAAAACCCACCGAACGTAAAGAAGTAAAATATGGATCTATCACTCCAAAACATAGAACTGATGCGGATATGGAAGCATTCAGAAATTATGGTCTTGGACAGTTTATTCATTGGGGATTATATGCTATACCGGGCAATGAATGGGAAGGTGTAAGTGCTAGAAATGGCTCTGCTGCTTCCGAGTGGATCAGAACCTGGAGCGGACCAACAGCTCCGAAAAATTGGAAAGAAACTTACGATAATTTGTATAAACAATTTAATCCTAAGGATTTCGATGCTAAAGCCTGGGCAAAACAAGCCAAAGAGATGGGGGCCAAATACATGATCTTCACTACGAAACATCATGACGGCTTTGCATTATGGCCAACTAAAACGACCGACTATAACATTACAAAAACGCCTTATAAAAAAGATGTTGTGAAAGAAGTCGTAGACGCTTATGTGGCAGAGGGTATTGATGTCTATTTATATTTTTCTGTATTAGAATGGAATAATCCCGACTACCTGACTAAGGAGCCTAAAACGGAAGAAGAGAAAAAGAGATATGACAAATTCCTGCAGTACACAAAAACACAATTGTTTGAGTTATTGGAAAACTACCCTCAGATCAAAGGGTTTTGGTTTGATGGAACCTGGGATCCATCTTGGGTAAAAGCATATGATTTTACATATAACCTTGAAAAGGAGTTAAGGGAAAAACATCCGGGATTGATTATTGGCTCAAGATTTAGGAATGATGAGTTTGGAAAGAGACATTTCGACAGCAATGGAGATATACTTGGTGACTATGAACAAGGTTGGGAGCGTAAATTACCACAAGAATTTGAATGGTTGGATGGAAATGATTGGGATGCTGTAATGACTATTCCACCTAATGGCTGGGGATATATGAAAGATTGGTCCGGAATATATACAAAAACTACGGACGACTTATTAGATATGTTGATGCATACCGTATCATTAAACGGAAATTTTGTTTTGAATTTCGGTCCGGATGGAAAGGGAAAAATGCATCCCGAAGAGGATACGATTGCTAATGAGCTTGGGGAATGGATGAAAGTAAACGCTGAAGCAGTTTATGGAGTCCGCCATGTAGATCTACCTAAGTCAAAACTGGGATATTATACGCAAAAGGATAATGCTTTATATCTCACCGTATTTAATAGACCTGTTAACAATATTGCAAGAATTACAGTACCTAAGAAAGCAACTGAAGTTCCTGTAAAAGCTATATTGTTAGCAAATGGCCAGGAATTGGAAGTAAAGCATGCTGATATAGGATTGGATTTGGATAAAAACACGTATTATGATATTATCCTGCCAAAAGATTTTCAAACTGAAAGAGCGTTTGTTATTAAAATGGAATTAGGTAAACCTGTTTCTAAATCAGATAAACTAATGGATGCTAAGATGTAAATAAAGGCTTAGTAATAGGTATAAAAAAAGCGAACCATCTTTCAAAGGATGGTTCGTTTTTTTTATAATCTTTTTTTATTTACACGATGTAATTCCAACCGAAACTATCTTCAATTTTACCATAGCGAAGATCATTTAAAAACGCTAAGACTTTATTTGAGAATTCACGACCTTCAACCGGAGGTAAAGAATAATCCTGACCTTCAAACCCGATACGATCTATATGAGTAATTGTTGCGGCGGTACCTGCTGCGAAAGCTTCTGACACTTGTCCTGCTTTAATACCTTCGATTAATTCTTGTACAGAAACTTTTCTTTGTTCTGCTTTATATCCCCATTTCTCTGCTAATTCCATGATGGTACGTCTTGTTACACCATGTAGGATTGTATCTCCATGAGGAGTGATAATCGTGTCACCAATGCGGAAGATAAGGTTAGCAGTTCCAGCTTCCTCAATATATTTGTGCTCCAGCGCATCTGTCCACATGATTTGATCATATCCTTCATCATTTGCTAATTGTGTAGGATATAATGCAAGTGCGTAGTTACCTGCATTTTTAGAAAAACCTACACCACCTTCAGCAGCACGGGTATAATGTGTTTCAACTTTTAAGCTGATTGGTTTACTGTAATATGCACCAACCGGACAAGTGATAATAATAAACTTATACGATTTCGAAGGATGTACTCCCAACGCGGCTTCCGTTGCGAACATAAAAGGACGGATATATAATGATGTTCCTTCTTTTGAAGGAATCCAATTACGATCAACATCCAATAATTTTTTTAGGCCATCCAAGAAAATTTCTTCAGGCACCTCGGGCATCTGTAACCTTGCTGCTGATTTGTTGAACCTTTCCCAATTTTTATCCGGGCGGAAAATACTAACGGCTCCATCTTGAAATTTATATCCTTTGATTCCTTCAAAAATAGCTTGTCCATAATGTAAAGCAGACATAGAAGGACTGATACTGAGTTCTCCATAAGGCACAATATTGACATCTTCCCACTGGCCGTTGTCATAATTAGCAACTAACATATGGTCCGACATAATTTGACCAAACTTTAAGTTGTCGAAGTCTACTTGCGAAATTCTTGATTGTTGCGTAGGCTCTACTTGAATAGTGATGTTTTCTATGGCACTCATATCAAAAAAATTAATTTTATTGCGTGCAATTTAGCTAAAAAAAACAAAAGCTAATACTGGAAAACTAAAAATAGAAATTGATTGTTATTCAAAGAGTAATATTGTTAAACGATAGGTGGAAATATGATTTTAATTTTCCTAAAAGGAAATATGTATGTTTTCCTGTTCAGATAGTATACTGTTTGCTATACAAAATAAACTATTAAAACCGATTTTCACTTTGTTTGGGTCGTTATTTCACCTTCGGTACAGTATTTGGAACATGGCTTATGCTTTACAATCTTTTTATAAGATTGCTAACCAAGAATTGAATGTTTTATCAAGAAAATTCACAATGGAAAGAAAAACGACTGAATTAAATGCTCAACCTACGACATCATCGGTAGGGGCATGGAAGTTTATCCTGGGCTTTTTTATCTATTTATATAAAACTGCCATTCGCCCTTAATATTAAGAGCCTCTTTAAAATCAAAAAATATATTTTAAATATTTTGGATCAATTTAAGTAAGGGGTCCAAATATTCACGACTATTAGCCAAACGAGGGACCTTGTTCTGTCCTCCTAGTTTACCACGATTTTTCATCCAAGTATAAAAACTCCCCTTAGGGGCATAATGAATGATGGGGAAAGATAATGCCATGTTTTTATAACGTTTGGCATCGTAATCAGAATTTATTTCCCGTAATGTGCTATCTAATATTTCACTGAATTTCTGAAAATCATTTGGATCTTTTTCAAATTCAATTATCCACTCGTGTGCGCCGGCTGTCTTATTATTGAAATATACTGGTCCGGCTGTATAATCTTGGATGTTTGCTTCTGTTGCTCTACAGGCCGCGTCTAAAGCATATTCTGCATTATCAACAATAACCTCTTCTCCAAAGGTATTTATGTACTGTTTTGTTCTACCAGAGATTTGAAAACGATAGGGCGAAAGAGAAGTGAATTTAATTGTATCACCAATTTTATATCTCCATAATCCAGCGTTGGTAGAGATAATCAATGCATAGTTTTTTCCTAATTCGACTTCATGCAAGCAAAGGGTTTTTGGAAACTCTTCATTGACATATTCCATAGGGAGGAATTCATAATAAATCCCATAATCCAGCATTAACAATAAATCATCTGAATCAGAACAATCCTGCAGACCGAAGTATCCTTCAGAAGCATTATAATTCTCCAGAAAATACATGTTATCAGACGGAATTAATTTTTTAAATTGTTCACGGTAAGGCTTAAAACTTACACCTCCGTGTCCGTAGAATTCCAGATTAGGCCATACTTCAAGCAAGTTGTCCTTACCTGTTATTTCTAAAATTCGGTTCGCCATCACCATGTTCCAAGTGGGAACGCCGGCAAGACTAGTTACATTTTCTTTGATGGTAATTTGTGCAATCTGTTCTATCTTTTGTTCAAAGTTTGGGTTTAATGTAACTTCAATATTAGGGGTTCTTTTAAACTCTGCCCAAAAAGGAAGATTTCTGATAAGTATGGATGATAAGTCGCCATAATATGAATCAGGACTAAAATTGTTGATCTGTGAGGACCCACCGATAACGACTGATTTCCCGGTAAAAACTTTGTTCTCGGGTTTGTTATGACAGAAAATGGAGAGCATATCCTTGCCGCCTTGATAATGGCATTCTTCTAAGGCTTCAATACTTACGGGTATGAATTTACTACGATCAGAAGTCGTTCCGGATGATTTTGCAAACCATTTGATGTCGGATGGCCAAAGGATATTTTGTTCACCCTTAATCATTCTATCTACATATCCCTTTAGGTCATCGTAATCTTGAATAGGAACTCTGTTTTTATATTCTTCTGACGTGTAGATACTATTATAGCCATATTTTTTTCCCCATTCTGTTGCTTCTGCAGCAGAAATAAGGCTCTGAAACCACTCTTCCTGGACATCATGAGGATATTTCATGAAAAGCTCGATTTGATGCATCCGCTTTTTCATTATCCAGGTAAAAAGAGAATTCAATAAGGCCATTGACAAATTTAGTTTTATAGATTAGAATTTTTTTCTTCTTAACTCGAAATGCCTGCCTAAATAAAACTTACGGGCCAATTCGTTTTCCGCAATTTCTTCCGGTGTCCCTGTCAACATAATTTTACCCTCAGTTAAGAGATAGGCTCTATCTGTAATTGATAAAGTTTCCTGTACGTTGTGATCGGTAATTAAGATTCCGATATTTCGTGTTTTTAATTTAGCAACAATAGTTTGAATTTCTTCAACAGCAATAGGATCAACTCCTGCAAAAGGTTCATCAAGTAGAATGAAGTGTGGATTTGCCGCTAAAGCTCTGGCAATCTCTGTTCTTCTACGCTCACCTCCTGATAATAAATCACCTCGATTTTTTCTTACTCTATTTAAGCTGAATTCAGTCAATAATTCCTCTAATTTCTCCTTGCGTTCTGCTTTGTTAGGATAATGTATTTCAAGTACAGCGAGTATATTGTTTTCTACAGAAAGCTTTCGGAAAACGGATGCTTCTTGGGCAAGATAGCCAATTCCACGTTGAGCACGCTTATACATGGCATCTTGCGTAATTTCCAGGTCATCTAGGTAAACATGACCATCGTTTGGTTTAATCAATCCCACAATCATGTAGAATGAAGTTGTCTTACCTGCCCCATTCGGACCCAATAATCCAACAATCTCTCCTTGTTCAACATGAAATGATACATCGTTAACTACCGTACGTTGTTTGTATTTTTTGATAAGATGTTCTGCTCTTAGAATCATGTGTTTAAACCGTTGTTTGCAAATATATTTTTAAAATCGAATTGCTTTGACATTTAATTGCAAATTCTTCTTCCCTCTCCATACATTTTCTTCAATACTGAAACAAATATCAAAAGGTTGTCCGGTATTAATTCGATCAGCAAATTCTCCTAACCCAAAACCAATACATTCAAATATAGAGGAATCAGCTTGTTTTACAGAAAATTTAAGGTGTGTACTGCCCACAATATAAGCATTATATCCCATTGTAACCTGTTTACAAAGGAAACTAGGAGCTTCATTTTGTGGGCCGAATGGTTGAAATTGGCGTAAAATTCGATAAAACTTTGTGTCGATTTCAGTTAAGCTTATTTCTTTCTCAATTAAAACTTCCTGTTGAAGCATTTCCGGTTTAATGTTCCTGCTGACGACTTCCTCGAAGCGTTCCTGAAATAAAGTCACATTATCTTTTTGCATGGTCAAACCAGCAGCGTATTTGTGCCCGCCGTATTGATCCAATAGATCGCTACATTCACTGAGTGCCTCATAAAGATCAAACCCTAAAACTGATCTTGCTGAACCAGCAATATGTCCATTGGTATTTGTTAGAATAATGGTTGGACGATAGTACTTCTCCGTTAAACGGGAAGCTACTATTCCAATCACCCCTTTATGCCAATCTTCTTTATATAAAACAGTCGTTTTTCTATCTTTTAGCAGGCTGTTATTGTCTAAGAGCGCAAGTGCTTCTTCCGTAATCTTAAGATCATAGCCCTTTCGCGTATTGTTTTGGTCATCCACACTTGCCGAAAAGATCGTGGCTTCCGGAAGCGTTTTTGCAATCAAAAGTTTTACGGCATCTTTAGCATGATCTATACGCCCTGCAGCATTAATTCTGGGCCCTATCTGAAAAACAATATCATTAATGCTGAATTGACCTGATTTATGTGTAGAAAGATTGATTAACGCTTTTAAACCACAACATGGATTCGTGTTTAATTTCTTAAGACCAAAATGGGTAAGAATTCTGTTTTCACCGGTAATAGGCACGATATCGGAAGCAATACTTACCGCCACCAAATCCAGGTATTGATAAGCTCTTTCCATTTCCATCTTATTCTGAAGAATAAACGCTTGAATGATCTTAAAACCTATTCCACATCCCGAAAGCTCTTTGTAAGGATAAAGACAATCCTCGCGTTTGGGGTCTAAAACGGCAACGGCATTTGGTAAAGTATCACCTGGAAAGTGATGATCTCCAATGATAAAGTCAATTCCCTTAGTATTAGCATACTCAATTTTGTCCACTGATTTGATACCACAGTCTAAGGCGATAATTAATGAGAAGCCTTTTTCTGCGGCATAATCAATTCCTTGAGTCGAAATACCGTAACCTTCACTATAGCGGTCAGGGATATAAAATTCTAAACCGGAGTGGAAGTCTCTGAAGAAACTGTAAACAACGGAAACAGCTGTCGTGCCATCCACATCATAGTCCCCGTAAATCAATATTTTTTCTTTATTTCCAATGGCTCGCTCGATGCGATTGATCGCTCGATCCATGTCTTTCATCAGGAAAGGATCATGTAAATGATCAATTGAAGGCCGAAAAAAATCTTTCGCTTGGTCGAAAGTTTCTATATTTCTGTTGATTAATAGTTCTGCAATGGTATGGTTTACACCAAGTTCCTGTTGGAGCTTGTTTGTTTGTTCTATGTTCTTTTTAGGTTTCAGCACCCACCTTTTTTGCATATCTTTGCCTTCTAATTAACGTGTAAATATACATTATATCAAGCTACTTACCTAATGAGCGGTTTGATGTAAAAAGATGAACACTCATAACTATCAAGATAACAAACAAATACAAATGGCCCGAGCGCACTCACTATTTGAAGGTTCTTATTCTGTAGATAAAAGCAAGCAATTTATTCCCTTCGACCCTAAGAAAGATGATCCGAAAGATAGACCCGGATCTTTATTTATCCATGTTCATCCATTTTTGATAGAAACAGCCAAAGGATTAATTGTTTTGGATACTGGTTTAGGGTTACGGAATGAAAAAGGCGATTTAGTCATCCATGAAAACATTAAGAAATTAGGATTTTCTATAGATGATGTACAATATGTATTGATGTCTCATTTGCATAAGGATCATGCCAGTGGAATGGTTGACATAAAAGACGGTGTAAAGCGTTTGGCTTTTCCAAATGCAGAATATGTGATTCAAGAAAAGGAGTGGGAAGCAGCTTATAGTTCTGAATCTCCTTCTTACCGCACTGAAGTGTTTGATGTTTTACAAAGAAGTGGGAATATTTTGTTTGTCAATGGCGATGGACAACTTACCCCGGAGATCAAATATGAAATTTCAGGAGGCCATAGTGAATTTCACCAGGTATTCCATTTAGAAATTGAAGGGGAGCATTTTTTCTTCGGAGGAGATGAGCTACCGGAACCGGAAGAGATTTTTCGCAGCTTTATTGCAAAGTATGATTACGATGGTAAAAAAGCCAGAGATTTACGAGCTCAATATTGGGCAGAAGGGGCGCCTGCAGGTTGGGTGTTTTTGTTTTATCATTCGAAAAACATCGCTGTAGGAAGACCAGAACAGCGTGAAGATGGTACTTATAAGATTATAAATGCCGAATAATCGATCGAAAATCGATATATTTGGTAACACAGTATTAATAAATTGTCTAAGTTTTATTTAAAAAAGAGGAAATCATGTCGATAGTTAGAGAAAGTGACCTAATTGGTATCGGGAAAAAATACCAAATTGAGACTGATGCTGGAGACAATATGGTTGTCGTGATTCATGATGATGGACGTAGAGAGTTATACCGCCATGAAGATGAAGATAACGAGACCCATTGTGTGATGACACTATCCGACGAAGAGTCCCGTCAGGTAGCAGGGATCCTGGGAGGTTTGTCTTACAAACCAAAGGCGCTAGAAACCATAGAGGTAGCATTGGATGACCTGCGTATTGAATGGATCAAAGTCGGGGATGCGAATGAAGGTGTCAATAAAAGTATAGGTGAATTAGAAGTAAGGCAACGTACTGGAGCTTCCATTATTGCCGCCATCCGTGAGGATGAAACCAAAATTAACCCGGGACCGGAATATATAATTACACCGGGAACAACCCTCGTTATTGCAGGAAAACTAAAGAGTATCAAACTTTTAAAAGAAATTTTACTATAAGAATATAATATGCACAGTACCCTTATCATAGAAATTGGAATAGCTGTTTTACTAGTAGCTTCTGTTGGATTATTAGCCAATAGGCTTCGTTTTTCAGTCATTCCATTTTTTATTGTTATAGGAATGGTATTGGGGAATGAAGCCTACCCTAACTTTATTGCTGACCTTTTAGCAAATATCGGAAACGATAAAGTAACAGCATCCGTTGACTCCGTCTGGTCATTTCTGACTTTTAAAGAAAGTAAACCTTTCATCGATTTTATGGGAAGGCTAGGGGTTCTTTTTCTCCTGTTTTATTTAGGGCTTGAGTTTTCAGTCGGCCGTCTTATAAAATCAGGAAAATCTATTGTCGCAGGAGGGTCTATTTACGTAGTTCTGAATTTCGTTTCAGGACTATTAGTAGGATGGATGATGAATCTTCCTTTTAAAGAAATGATGGTCTTATGTGGTTTGATGACAAGCTCTTCGACAGCCATTGTAGCAAAAGTGCTTACGGATCTCAAAAGAACAGCAAACCCTGAAACAGAGGTAATCATGGGGATGATTATGTTCGATGATCTTTTTATCGCCATGCATATTTCATTTCTGTCAGGATTAATATTGACAGGAAGTAGCTCTTTCTGGACTGTCGCAGGTACTTCCCTGTTGGCGTTGGGATTTATTCTTTCATTCTTGATTTTAGGAAGGAAGTTAGTACCTTTTATAGATAAACTCCTTCAGGATAAATCATCGGAACTGTTTATTCTGGTTATTTTCAGCTTATTATTCACGATTGCAGGCTTCTCAGAAACCATCCATGTAGCGGAAGCTATTGGAGCCCTGATGGCCGGACTCGTGTTTGCAGATTCAAAATATATCAAAAAGATCGAGGCAATGGTTTCACCATTTAAAGATTTTTTTGGAGCCATGTTCTTCTTCAGCTTTGGATTATCCATCGATATGTATGCCCTGGGCGGAGCTGTTGGTTGGGCAACTTTTGCTGCGGTTATTACAATAATTTGTAATGTGGCATCCGGATACTTCGCGAGTCGATTCTCACATCTTCCCCCTAAGAACTCTGTAGACATTGGTTTTACACTCTCAGCAAGAGGAGAATTCTCCATTATTATGGCGAACATTGGGAAAGCAGGTAAGCTTTTACCTGTTATACAATCATTCGTGGTCGTATATGTGTTAATATTATCGATTGTATCACCTTTATTGACAAAAGAATCACGAAATATTTGGAATAAAATGGCAGGGAAAGATGAAGCGCCTAAAAAACCAAAGAAGAAATTGAGTGACTTGGAAGCAGCTGTCCAGGAAAATAATTAAAATCAAAAAAGGGAGTATATCATCAATATAGCCCCTTTTTTGATTTAATCATCATATCCAAATCGCTTCAGATAGTTTTTCTTACTTCTCCAATCCGGAAGAACCTTGACAAATAATTCCAAAAACACCTTTCCATCAATAAATTCTTCAATATCCTGACGGGCATAGGTTCCAACTTTCTTTATCATTGCTCCGGCTTTACCAATAATTATATTCTTTTGAGATTCACGCTCTACAATAATCTCCGCCGAAATACGGGTGATATGAGCCTCTTCTTTGAATGCGGTAACTACAACCTCCGTACTATAAGGAATTTCCTTGTCATAAAGCTTAAATACCTTCTCTCGTATAATCTCTGACACGAAGAAGCGCATTGTTTTATCGGTTAGTTCATCTTTCTCGTAATATGGAGCATGCTCAGGAAGTTTTGCTTTGATGTATTGCATAACGGCCTCAACATTGTAAGAGAGTAAAGCAGACACCGGGAAGATTGCATCAGGATTTATTTTTTCTTTCCAGAATTCTATTTTAGCTTTTACTTCTTCTTCCGAAGATTTATCGACCTTATTAATAATAACCGCAACAGGAGAGCTTGTATTTCTTAATTTTTCAAGAACGTCGTTTTCATCATATTTTTCGTGGATGTCTGTAACAAATAAAATAACGTCTGCATCAATGATAGAACTCATTACAAAGTTCATCATGGACTCTTGTAGGTCGTAATTAGGTTTAATTACGCCTGGGGTATCAGAAAAAACGATCTGGTGATCTTCATCGTTCACTATACCGATGATTCGGTGTCTAGTTGTCTGAGCCTTAGGGGTTATGATAGACATCTTTTCTCCCACTAGGGCGTTCATCAGGGTAGATTTTCCAGCGTTTGGTTTACCGATGATGCTAACGAATCCTGCTTTATGCGACATTATTTGATTTTTTATTTGTTTTACAAAGAAACAAATAATATCTTTGTGCTCCAATTCGGAGATAGTATAATCTACTTTTAACAAATACCAACGTAGATTTCTAGAAAATATATTGCGGGGTGGAGCAGTTGGTAGCTCGTCGGGCTCATAACCCGAAGGTCATCAGTTCGAGTCTGATTCCCGCTACTAAAAGAGTCTGTTGAAAGACACAGACTCCAAGACATTAAAAATACATTGCGGGATGGAGCAGTTGGTAGCTCGTCGGGCTCATAACCCGAAGGTCATCAGTTCGAGTCT
>JBEBRZ010000031.1:0-36673 GCA_040394615.1 Sphingobacterium mizutaii | reverse complement strand
ATTTCCTTCTAAAACCATCTTTTCATTCCCTTAAAGTCTAACTACTAACTACTAAGTACTAACTACTAACTACTAAATACCCTCCTGCCGCTGGTACTTTTCGTGCATATTACTCATTCATATCTTATCCAAAGATAATTCGCTAATGATTGGGCAAGGTATGGGCAAGGTATGGATCAGGTATGGGTAAGCTAGGGATAAACGTATGATATGTAATTAGGACGTTTTGTGCCAAAGCGGATTTCGAGTAGGCGAGTTGCTTACGGGAAAATTAGTTCTAATAAATTACTGTTGTTGAGATTTAGTACAATGTAAATGATTTTACCTGTTTCCTCTATTCATGCCTCTGCCTTCGAAACCGCCTTCACGTTCTCTTGAACCTCTTCCTCCTCCTCCAAAATTTCTAAGGTTATAACTGAAATTTAAGATGAAATATCGATTTAAAGTGTTTGAGGTAATATCAGAAATTGCCGTCTCACTGATGTTGCGGTTAATATTGCTCGCATTATTAAATAGGTCAAATGCTTTCAAAGATATTTCAGCATTTTTTTGCTTCAGGATTTTATATCCTATTGATGCGTTGAGCAAGGTTATTCCTGTCCCTTCCGCACCCATAATACCTCCATTGTAGAAATAAGATAAATTATACCCTAAGGTCATGTTTTTTAATAATTCAAGATTTAAAGAATTGCCGAACCTATGATTGGTAATCTTGTATTTTTGTATTTCTCCCTGCGGATTGTTTGTGAAATTCATGTTGATGTTGTAATTCAACCCGATAATAACACTTTTACTGAAAGTACTGAACATTCCTATCCGCTGGCCAAATCCGTATCGATAACTTGGCATTAATTGATCATTTAAGATGGCGTAATTTCGATTATAGAATAGGTTATTATTAAGGTTTAGGTTTAATCCCCATTTTTTAATCGGTAGACCATAATCATTATTTGCCCTCAGTTGATAAACGCCATTGACATTTTCAGGAACACTATACTGACCACCGGCACCAAGAATAACATCTTCAAATAATATAATCGTGCTATCGGTCGTCATGGTATTGTTGATGATCTTATTGTTGATATAACTAAAGTTAATATTACTGTTAAAACTGCGACCGTTTGTTCTGTTGATATCGCGATATTGTAAACGCAGGGTGTGGTTATATTCCTGATTTAGGTTAGGGTTACCATTTCGAACAAATAATTCATTGGAGTTGTCAATATAATCCTGTAACTGATCGATAGAGGGGGTATTGGTTGAGGTGTTGTATCCTAGCTCCAGCGTTCTTTGTTTGGTAAAAGAGTAAGTCGCGCTCATTTCAGGAAGAAAACTTCCGAAATCCGCAGTTGTCCTTAAGTTGATCGGTACCGTACGGTTATTCACCCGCATTCCATGCTCATAGTTTAGACCTATTTGGAACCTAAAAGTATCCTGTTTATTATAAGAATAGGAAACGCCGGTACTATGATGATTAAAATCATTTCTGAACTCATTTGATAGTCTTTCGTTTAATTCCTCGAATTGACCTGTTTCGGCGAGAAACTCTAAAGTTTTTCGATCTGAATAATTGCTGGTATTTCTAAATCCGTAATTTGCCTGAAACCTGGAAATTTTGGAGACATTATAAGTATATGATAATCGGCTGTTAAACCCTGAACCGTATCCATTGGTAACACTCTCTCTATTATTGGTGTCTATTCTTTCCAATACAGCATCTTTGTAATACTCATTGAACGCCAATGTTCTGCCCAAGGCTTCATTGTTGCTCTTATTTCCGTTTACTGATAAAGATATCGTCTGTCCGGCTTTATTAAATCGATGCATATAGTTTAAGGATCCTCCAAAGCTCAAATTGCTATTTCCATTATTAGACTTACGGTCAGAGTTATTTAAAGGTTCATTCTCCCCTTTTCTCATTTTACTAATGGAAGCGTTATCACGATCCGATTTTGTAAAGGAGAGGTTAGGGTTAATATCCAGGCGATTCATACTGTCAATATCCCATTTTAATCGGCTGTTGAATTTGTGTTCTACATTCCCTTGAGTAGCGGATTGTTGTTGATTCTGAAATTGATTTGCTCTGACTCCCATAATGTATTCAATATCTGAAAGAGTCTGCGTGAAAGTGCTGTTATTTCTGAAGCTATAGCTTCCATTTACCTCCATTTTGCTTTCAAGAAAGGTGTTGGTATAATTTGCGGCGCCAGCATAGGTGTCTGAGAGACCTCGTTCGGTATTGTTGTTCCCTCTTCTTGCGCCTCCACGGCCCTGTTCGGAAAAATTTGTTTCATTAACATTGTTTGCCATAAGGTTGAATGAAATTTTCTCATCACCACGGTAAGCATTTCCATTTGTATTTATTGCAAATTTATTGCCATCACCTTTTCCGGCATTAAGCTTTCCGAAATACCCTTTTTTCTTATCCGGTTTAATAACAATGTTTATTACTTTGGAACGTTTTCCATCGTCAAATCCTGAAAACTTAGCTTGTTCACTTTTTTCGTCAATGATTTGTAGTTTATCAATTATATCGGCGGGCAATGTTTTTAAAGCTACTTTAGGATCCGTGCTAAAGAACTCTTTTCCGTCCACCAGTATTTTTGTAACCTCTTCTCCATGGGCGGACACATTTCCTTCTTCATCAATGGTGATTCCCGGTACCTGCGCTACCATCTCATCGGCATCGGCATATTCTCGGGTTAAAAAATTGCGGGCATTAAATTCCAGAGTATCTCCTTTAATTGAGACACCTGGTTCGGGGGCTATCGTAATTTCTTCTAATCGAATTTCTGCAGGTTCTAAAGGGACCGTAATAGGCTCAGGCGATTCTTTGATTTCAATCACCTTCTCATATCTTTTAAATCCTAAAAGGGACGTTGATAGTTTA
Organism: Sphingobacterium mizutaii; assembly: GCA_040394615.1. GTDB lineage: Bacteria > Bacteroidota > Bacteroidia > Sphingobacteriales > Sphingobacteriaceae > Sphingobacterium > Sphingobacterium mizutaii_A. Next base: position 33,783 of record JBEBRZ010000031.1, on the reverse strand, counting down.
AATCTTCCTGTACTAACCCGTGGAAAAGTAAACTCGCCTTTATCATTGGATTTGGTTCCACGGACGGTAGAGTCCTTTAAATTAATAATTTGAATGGTGACATCCTGAAGGTTGCTGTTCTTCGTTTTGTCAATTACTTTTCCAGAAAATGTGACTTGTGCATTAACTACCTGACTAAAAAGAAGAATAAAAAGGACAGTCCAAACGACTTTCATTGATTTGCTAAAATTGATTATTAATCAATAATATAGTTTTTTCATGAGAGGAGCTTTATAATCACAAAAAAGATACAGATAAGAGGGGATTAGTATTTAGTATAAAGTATTTAGTCCTTAGACTTCATTGGTGTGGATGTCGCTTTGTTTGTCTATTTGTCTGTGTAAGCGGTACATTATAGTTCAAAGAAGTATCACATGAGCGTCTATTATCTGTGGTCTCACATCTTTTGTCTATTTCTAATACCCGTAAATCGTTAAAAGTTCAAAATTACTCCATGGACACTGTCAAGGCCTTTGGAACGGCGACAATTCAATAAAAAATGGGTATATTTGTTGTTAGAACATAAATGAAAGAAACAACACTCAGCAGAAAAGAAAAAATATTGCAAACGGCCTTGCAGCTATTTGCAATTAAAGGCTACCTCGATACCTCTACTAAAGAAATTGCAGCAAAAGCAGCAGTTTCCGAAGCCCTTATTTTTAAGCACTTCGGAAATAAAGATGCTCTTTTGGCTCATATCGTAAAGTCCGGTTATCGAAAGGTGTTGCTTCATCATAAAGGGATGATGTCTTATAAAGGGGCTAAAGATTTCTTGAAAAATATGGTTCAGCTGCCCAGTAAGCTCGTTGCAGAGGAACCCCTGTTCTGGAAATTACAAGAACGCCTTTCACATCATAACTTCTCCAAGTCCCAACATGAATTGTTTATAAAGCCTGTCCAACCCATTGTCTTCAAAGCTTTTCAGGAATTAGGATATGAAAATCCAGAGCTTGAAACACAATTTCTTCTCTTAATTATAGATATGCTTTGGAAAAAAGAAGCTTGTGGTGAGATTGAAAATGCTTCTGAATTAGCTAAGCTGATCGAGAGTAAGTATAATCTTTAGTGTGCGTGTTTATGCGTTTTGTTTTTATAAAATGCAAAACATTTTAAAAAGCAAGATAATTTACCGTATTTCGTAGAAACTATTTTGTGATGATTAAGAAATTATTTAGTCTGGGATTATTATCCTTATTGATTATAACTGTGGGTTTTGCACAGCGGAAACCTGATTTTGTAAATTTTATCAATCAACAGCATTCTTGGGTAGATTCTGTTTTCAATACGTTAACACCTAAACAAAGAATTGCGCAATTATTTTTAGTGCGTGCCCATACCAATCTGGGACAAAAATATATTGATTCTGTAAAACGGGTGATTGAAAAGGAACAATTAGGTGGTTTGGTTGTGTTTCAGGGTGGTCCGATAAGACATGCCAATATGTTTAATCAATATCAGAAAGCGAGCAAGGTTCCCTTGTTAATCACTTTTGACGGGGAGTGGGGACTTGGTATGCGAATGCCTGATTCTACCATTTCTTATCCTTATCAAATGACATTGGGCGCAATTCAGAATAATAATTTACTATATGAAATGGGGCGTCAGGTTGCACGTGATTTCCAGAGAATTGGAATGCATTTCAATTTTGCTCCTGTGGTAGATATCAATAATAATCCGAACAATCCGGTAATCAATTTCAGGTCATTTGGTGACGACAAGTTTAAGGTCACTGAGAAAGCAAAAGCCTATATGGATGGAATGGTGCAAGGAGGGATTTTAGCTTCTTTAAAGCATTTTCCGGGACATGGCGATACAGATGTGGATTCGCATCATGATTTGCCACAACTTAAATTCGATAAAGCCAGATTAGATAGCTTAGAAATGTATCCTTTCAGGCAATTGATCAAAGATGGTGCACCATCGGTGATGGTTGCTCATATGAACATTCCGTCATTGGATGCTACTCCAAATATTCCATCTTCTATTTCTAAGAAAGTCGTTACTGATTTATTAAGAAAAGAGTTGGGCTTTAAAGGTCTGACCGTAACAGATGCCATGGATATGAATGGTGTTAAGAAATTTTTTCCGAATGGTGAGGCCGATGTGATGGCAATTGAAGCGGGACATGATCTTTTGGAGGTTTCGGAAAACAGTGGTCGTGCTATTGATTTAATTGAGAAAGCAATCAAATCAGGGAGAATCTCTCAGGCGGATGTGGATGCCAGGGTTAAAAAAGTATTGGCATCAAAACTTTGGTTAGGCTTAGATAAGATTAAACCGGTAAATACAAACAATTTGTATCAGGATTTAAATACTCCTAGTTCGCAAAGTTTAGTGCAACGGATCTCAGATGCGGCTGTTACTTTGCTCAAATCGGATCGCGGGTTAAAAAGGTTTGACCCGAGACGAAATACAGCAATTGTAAGTGTTGGGATAGATAAGGTGCAAGACTTCGAAAGTGGGTTGGCGATTCAATTGACAGAATATGATCAATATTTTGTGAAAGGAGATGAATCGGAAGAACAATTGAAGGAGCTATTGAAAGTTGCTCGGGGGCATAGACAGATTGTGTTAGTGATTCATGATAATCGCAGCAGACCGAGAAGTGAATTAGCATTAAATGACGCTACAAAAGATTTTATTGATAAAATAGCGGGACGTAGAACTATTTCGGTGATGTTAACCAATCCGTATGCTTTAAATTCAGTAGATGTGATGCGAAGCGCTTCAGTGTTATTAGGGTATCAAAATGATTTCTTTATGCAAAAGGCAGTTTTGAAAACATTGTTGAAACAGATAAAACCGGAAGGTAAATTGCCAGTAACGATATCAAAAAACTTAAAGAACGGGGATGGTATTTAGTGCTAAATCCTCTTAAGAAACAGAAGAAGCTATCCTGATTTGGATAGCTTCTTCTGTTAGTAAAACATTTGTTTGTCAAAGATTATCAGGAAATTTCATATTTGTTGTTGATTGCATAGAATCATCAAAGTTTAATTCTTTATTGTTAAAAGAAAGACTAATTTTGTTTGGTATTTAAATCTAATATGGCAAAAGAGCAGATTTCTATTTTCGATATGTTTAAAATTGGGATTGGTCCGTCCAGTTCTCATACTTTAGGCCCTTGGCGAGCTGCCCAACGTTTTATTAACTTATTAGAAACTCGTGTTAACCTGGATGAAGTAATAGAGTTGAAAATTCTTCTTTATGGTTCTTTAGCCAAGACAGGTGTTGGTCATGGTACTGACATTGCGGTGCTTCTTGGAATAAGTGGAGATGATCCGGTGACTTTCGACGTGAATGATGTTATTCCTAAGGTAGAGCGCATTAAAGCGAATCGTAAATTGGTCTTGGGCGGAAAAAGAGAAATAGATTTTTCATATCAGGAGGATTTACTTTTTTTATTTGACCAAAGTCTGCCATTTCACCCGAATGCAGTAACTTTTCAGGCATTTTTGAAAAATGGTACAGCAATTTCCGAGACCTATTATTCTATAGGGGGTGGATTTGTTGTGCAGGAAAATGATACGGAGAGTGTTTTATCAGAGATCGATCTTCCCTTTCCAATCGACACGGCTCAGGAGCTGATTTTTTCCTGCATGCGCACAGGTCTTAAGATATCCGAACTAGTTTTAGAAAATGAATGCTCCTGGCGACCTGAACAGGAAACTCGTGAAGGTGTCTTGAAGATTTTTCAGGCGATCAAAGAATGTGTCTATAAAGGTTGCCATACCGATGGCGTCTTACCGGGAGGTTTAAATGTGGAAAGAAGAGCTGCGAAATTAAATAAGCGGATGCTAAAAGGAAGACCATATTCTGATTTTGATACTTGGGTTGAGGCTACCCGCGCTGGTGGAAAGGATTTCGGATATATTCTGGATTGCGTGAGCTGTTTTGCTTTGGCGGTTAATGAAGAGAATGCCTCTTTTGGTCGGGTCGTTACTGCGCCCACAAATGGTGCAGCGGGGGTTATTCCTGCGGTCCTACAATATTATATCGTTTTTCATGATTGTTATCAAGAAGATAAAATTATTCAATTTATAGCTACGGCATCTGAGATTGGTTCTATATTTAAAAAAGGAGCTACAATCTCCGCGGCGATGGGCGGCTGTCAGGCAGAAATCGGTGTTTCATCAGCGATGGCTGCGGGTGCATTGACGGAATGCCTAGGAGGTTCACAAAGACAAGTTTTAATGGCTGCTGAAATTGCGATGGAGCATCATCTTGGTCTAACATGTGACCCTATCGGTGGTCTTGTACAAATCCCCTGCATAGAAAGAAATACCATGGGTGCTATTAAAGCGATTACCGCGGCACAGCTTGCTTTGCAATCTAATCCGGATAAAGCCAAGGTAAGTTTAGATGCTGTAGTGAGTACAATGTGGGATACAGCACAGGATATGAATGTTAAGTATAAGGAGACCGCTGATGGTGGACTTGCTATTAAAGTTCCGCTTAGTTTACCTGAGTGTTAAAGAGTTGCCGACAATCCTTAAAAAACTAAAATTTTCTATCTTTGTCTTATGGTTCGGTATTGTGCTTTAGCTTCAGGAAGTAATGGAAATAGTTATTATGTAGCTAAAGGAAATACTGCCATTCTGATTGATGCCGGGATCAATAATAAGCATCTCCATTTGAGAATGGCATCTTTAGGAATTAATCCCGCATCCATTAGTGCTATTTTTATTACGCACGAACATACAGATCATATTTGCGGATTAGCAGTGTTCGCAAAACGCTACCAGATCCCGGTTTATATTACACAAGGGACTTATGAATCCTTTAGATTTCAACTTCCCGATTATCTTCTCAATTTTATTAAATCCAACTCCGTCATTAATCTCGATGATTTGACTGTATATGGTATTCCTAAATATCATGATGCAAAAGAACCTTGCAGTTTTTTTGTTTCGGATGGGAAAATCAATATCTCCGTGCTGACCGACTTAGGGCGGGTATGTGATAATGTAAAAAAAGCCATTCGTATTTCTGATGTTTTGTTTTTAGAGTCTAATTATGATGAAGATATGCTATTGGGGGGAAGATATCCTTATCATCTTAAAAACAGAATCCGGGGAGGATGGGGACACTTGTCCAATGCGCATTCTTTAGAAGCTTTTTTAGAGAATAAAACGAACCGTTTAAAACATTTGATTTTAGGACACCTTTCGGGAGAAAATAATACCGTAGAGCTTGTTGAAAAATTATTTGAACCTCATTGTTGTGAGGTTAAATTATCAGTAGCAAAAAGGACTGAAGCTACCGCGTTGTTTGAAATCTCTCTTCAAGCTGTTGAAACCGAAATATATATTGAACAGTATACTTATCAATCTATCCAGGGGTTAAGTGTGAATGAGTAAAAACAAGAAAGCCGTAATGTGAATTACGGCTTTCTTGTTTTTAATATATTTTACTGAATTTCCATTTTAAATAAATCAGCGAGATGTGCTTTAAGTTTTGTTTTGACCTCCTGTATATCCACTGTCTGTCCTAACTCTCTTTCCATAGAAGTGACATCTTTATCATCTATTCCGCAGGGAATGATATTTCCAAAGTAAGTCAAATCAGCATTCACATTGAATGCGAAGCCGTGCATAGTTACCCATCTGGAGGCACGAACACCCATGGCACAAATCTTACGTGCCTTTTCATTGTCTGCATCTAGCCATACTCCGGTAAATCCAGGATAACGTCCTGCTGCGATTCCGTAATCTGCTAATGTTAAGATAATAGCTTCCTCTAAGGTTCTTAGATAAAGATGGATGTCTGTAAAGAAATTATCTAAATCCAGAATAGGGTAACCCACAATTTGCCCCGGGCCATGGTAAGTAATGTCTCCCCCTCTGTTGATTTTATAGAAGGTTGCTTCTTTTTCCTTTAGACCTTCTTCATCCAAAAGAAGATATTCCAGATGTCCGCTTTTACCTAAGGTGTAAACATGAGGATGTTCTGTGAAAATAAGGTAATTCGGGGTTATTGTATCCGTGTTGTTAACACGATTATCATGTTTAATTGCTAAGGTCTTAGCAAAGATTTCCTCTTGCTTATCCCAAGCTTCCTGATAATCTAATAGTCCCCAATCTATAAATTGAACTTGTTTATTTTGCATGGTATTTATGACCTAATATAATAGGTTGTTATAGGGATATCTGGCGTTATGCATTTTTACGACGATATCATAGATTTTCTCTTTAAACTCTTCTACATTGGTTTTATTAGTTGCCGAAATGAAGATCGCCGGATCAGAATTCTTTGCCATCCATGAATTTTTAAAATCATTCAAAGTGACTTTGATCGGTTCTCCGTCTTCATCAAATTCAACCGGTGGTTTATAGGCGTCGATTTTGTTAAATACTGTGATAGTAGGTTTATCCACCGCACCAATATCTTTCAAAGTTTCATTCACGGCATGAATATGGTCCTCAAAATAAGGATGGGAAATATCCACTACATGAATCAATACATCAGCCTCGCGCACTTCATCTAAAGTGGATTTGAAACATTCCACAAGGTGATGTGGTAGCTTACGAATAAACCCTACTGTATCGGATAATAAAAAAGGAAGGTTTTCAATAACTACTTTACGTACGGTAGTATCTAGTGTAGCGAAGAGTTTATTTTCAATTAATACATCCGACTTTGAAACCATATTCATAATCGTTGATTTTCCCACATTCGTATAACCTACGAGGGCAACACGAATCATTTCACCACGATTCTTACGTTGGGTTTCATTCTGCTTATCAATAATTTTCAAACGGTCCTTTAGTAAGGAGATCTTGTTCAGGATCATCCGTCTGTCACTTTCAATCTGACTTTCCCCCGGACCACGCATACCGATACCACCACGCTGACGTTCCAAGTGAGTCCATAATCTTGTCAATCGTGGTAATAAGTACTGGAGTTGTGCTAATTCAACTTGTGTTTTTGCCTGCGCTGTTTTAGCATGTTTTGCGAAAATATCCAGAATCAGGTTTGACCTGTCTAACACTTTAATATTAAAGTGTTTCTCAATATTTCTTAATTGTGAGGGCGATAATTCGTCATCAAAGACAACCATATCAATCTCCTCTGCGGTAATGAATTCTTTTATCTCATCGAGTTTACCCGAGCCGACAAATGTAGCCCGATCAGGGAAGGATAGTTTTTGTGTAAAGACAGCTTTGGTTATCCCCCCAGCGGTGGAAACCAAAAATTCCAACTCTTCTAAATATTCTTTTGCGGTTTCATCAGAAACATCCGGAGTAATCACACTTACCAATACAGCAGTTTCTGGCTTAATCGCAGTGTCATATATTTTAGTTCTTGCCATTCAAATTTTTTATATAATGCATTCGGAAAAAAATCGATCTTCCTTGAGCGTATCTTGTTAGATTAGAAACAAGTTTACAAAGTTAAGGTTTTTAGGAGATTTTGTCCCAAGAAATAGCGGGTGAGCTTCTGTTTAAATACTGGGTTAGTAACAGATTACGGTCATCTTTTAGTTGAGGGTCTTCCTTGAAGATGAGAATAACCAGTTGTCGGGCTTCGGAAAGAATAGCCTGATCTTTTGCTAAATCAGCGATTTTCATCTCTAATACCCCGGATTGTTGTGTGCCTGAAAGATCTCCGGGGCCGCGGAGCTGGAGATCTACTTCGGCAATTTCAAAACCATCATTGGTTCTTACCATGGTTTCTAAGCGTGTTCTCCCCTCTTTACTCAATTTATTGCTTGACATAAGAATACAGAATGATTGTTCTGCCCCTCTTCCCACGCGTCCTCGTAACTGATGCAGCTGGGACAGACCAAAGCGTTCTGAATTCTCAATGACCATCACAGAAGCATTCGGAACATTTACTCCTACCTCGATGACAGTTGTAGCAACCATAATTTGTGTTTCCCCTTTGATAAAGCGTTGCATTTCAAAGTCCTTATCCTTTACCGGCATCTTACCATGAACAATGCTGATTTTAAACTGAGGTAATGGAAACTCACGCATTAAGCCTTCAAGACCTGCTTCCAGATATAATAAGTCCATTTTCTCACTCTCTTTAATCAGTGGATAGACAATATAAACCTGTCGGCCTTTTGCAATCTCATCACGCATAAAACCGAACACGCGTAATCGCTGATTTTCGAAAAAATGAACGGTCTTTATTGGTTTTCTACCGGCCGGCAATTCATCGATGACTGAAATGTCCAGATCTCCATACATAGTCATTGCCAGCGTTCTTGGTATCGGGGTTGCTGTCATCACCAACATGTGAGGGGGGATAGCATTCTTTCTCCATAATTTAGCTCGTTGCTCTACACCGAAGCGATGCTGTTCATCAATGACCACAAAGCCAATGTTCTTGAATTTTACTTTATCCTCAATTAAGGCATGTGTTCCGATCAGAATATCCAGTGATCCATCTTCTAATTCCTGATGGATCAGCCTTCTGGCTTTGGCAGGGGTGGAACCCGTTAAAAGTCTAACTGTACAGATGTCATCTCCTAATAATGCGGTTAAACCATTATAATGTTGGGTAGCGAGGATTTCGGTAGGAGCCATCATGCATGCCTGATAACCATTGTCTATTGCCAGGAGCATACTCATTAGAGCAACAACAGTTTTGCCTGAGCCGACATCTCCCTGAACCAATCGGTTCATCTGAGCACCTGTATTACAGTCTAGACGAATCTCTTTGACCACACGTTTTTGGGCGTTTGTCAAAGGAAAGGGTAGCCTCTCATTAAAGAATTTATTGAATTTATCTCCTACCTGATTAAAGCGATGGCCTCTAAACTTTTGGGTATTGAGTTGTTTGTTTCTGAGTAAGCGTAATTGTATAAAGAATAATTCCTCAAATTTTAATCTTCTTTCCGCTGCTTTTAACAGTTGTTCATTTTGAGGAAAATGGATTGATAATATAGCTTGCTGCAAAGAAATTAACTGATGTTTCTCGATGATGTATGCTGGTAGAGTTTCAGAAATTGTTCTTAAAGTAGTTTCCAAAGCAGACTCCTGCAGTTTCTGTATACCTTTACTGTCTAAGGTAAACTTTTTCAGTTTTTCGGTAGAGGAATACACCGGCTGCATGGTCATATTACCTACCTTTTTGTGTTGTTGATGATAGAGTTCCATTTCCGGGTGGGTCATGGATATTGAGCCATTAAACTCAGTAGGTTTACCATAAATTATATAAGCAGACCCTACTTGTAAACCTTTTTTTAGCCAATTAAGACTTTGAAACCATACCAGTTCCATCATACCGGTATCATCTTTAAATTGACCAACTAATCGTCTCCCACGCTTTTCTCCGACTTCCTGAAGACTCATTAATCTACCTAATACCTGAGCTCCGATCATATCGGCGTGAAGCTCCCGGACTTTATGAAACTTCGTGCGATCAATATATCGAAAAGGATAATATTGCAGAAGGTCTCCAATAGTGAAGATTTGTAGCTCTTTTTTGAGTACATCCGCCTTTTGGGGACCAACGCCTTTAAGATATTCTATGGGAGTTTTTAATGATAAATCAGCCATGGGATCGATAATCCCACTAAATTAATAAAAACTTTCATGTATGAAACCTGTTATCGGCTCTTGTTTTCATAAACCAAAACAGCTTTTCCGTCCTGACAGATAATTCCGATTGGAGCTTCTACGACCATACAATCTGATGTAATCTTATATTTAATGTTAAATTCAGCTTCTGCTTCATTATATTCTTTTACTAATTCTTTGAAAGCAGCTGTGTCAATAGCATGTGGATAAGCAATATAATCTTTTACCCCACCACAAGATTTAGATCCTATTCCAATATAACTCCATTCAGAAGGGTCCGTACAAGGAACTGTATCGACCATGTCTTTAATTTCTTTAAGCATTTCGCTCAATTTCTGTTCGTCTTGATCTCGTCTATCTCCCATTGTATTCTTTTCACAGGAAGTAATCCCGATTACCAGGAAGAGAAAGATGTACAAAGCATTTTTCATGATTATTTTCTTTTAGTTTATACTTAGTGTGTAAGAATATAACGGGATGAGAACAGAAAGTGCTACAAATAGGTTTATAAACGAAAAAAGGTTCCTTCGTGTGAGGGAACCTAAAATGTTGTTTTAGTGTTTTATTAAAAATTACCCTTTCCAGGCAATTACGGATATTTCTACATTTACTTCTTTTGGCAAAGTTTTAACAGCTACACATTCTCTTGCAGGCTGATTTTCTTTAAAGTATTCCGAATAGACTTCATTTACTGTCGCGAAATAATCCATGCTGCTTAAGAAGATAGAAGTTTTTACAACATCAGCATAATCATATCCAGCATTCTTTAAGATCGCGCCAACATTTTTCAAAACCTGATGGGCTTCATCTGCTACTCCCGTTGTGATTAATTCCATGCTTTCCGGAATCAATGGGATCTGACCGGAAACATATAACGTTTTATCCGCTTTGATTGCTTGATTGTATGGGCCAATGGCTGCAGGAGCCTGATCTGTGTTTAAAATTTCTTTTTGTGCCATGATATTAAATGTCCTTTTGTACGGACTAATATACGATTAGGGCTTTGGATTTTCAATAAAAGAGAACAATAAGTAAATTGCAACATGAAACTTAAACTTGCCCTTGTAAATGGAAGAATTTTTAATGAAGAACAAATTTATGATCAACATGCATTATTGATCGATGGAAATAAAATAGTAGGAATTATACCTGAAAATGAGGTTCCTGAAGACTTTACCCACCGTGATGTAGAGGGAGCGAATATCGCCCCCGGCTTAATTGATCTTCAGATCTATGGCACGGGTGATGATTTGTTCTCCGCCGAACTAACGGTCGAATCCATTCATAGAATTGAGCAGAACCTGTTGAGACAGGGCTGTACATCTTTTATGCTTACACTAGCAACAAATACATTGGAACTTTTCAATGAAGCTATCGGCGTTTATGCACAATCAAACCCTAAAGTAGCCTTGGGCTTACACCTTGAGGGACCTTTTTTAAATGTAGCAAAACGAGGTGCTCATCCGGCAGAACTTATACAAAAAGCAAGTTTAGCAAGCTTACAGTCTGTTTTGGAAGGAAAAGAAGAATATGTAAAAATGATGACTGTTGCGCCTGAATTAACCGATCAGGGTTGTATAGACTATTTAAATGAAAAAGGCGTTATTATCACGGCAGGGCATTCCGCCGCAACATTCAAAGAAGCGACTTTCGCCTTTAATAATGGTATTCCTGCTGTAACACATCTTTGGAATGCTATGTCGGCACTTCATCATCGAGATGTTGGTATACCCGGAGCAGCATTTAATCATGCTAAAGTTAATGCCTCAATTATTGTTGATGGGATACACGTCGATTTTGAGGCCGTTAGAATTTCAAAAGAGATGATGGGAGAGAGACTGTTTTTGATCACTGATGCGGTTGCAAAATGCGATAAAGGGATTTATCAGCATGTTTTTAATAAAGATCATTATACAATGCCTGATGGAACTTTATCGGGTTCGGCACTGAGTATGTTAAAAGCAATCGACAATTGTGTTAATCAAGTTGGGATAAGTTTGGAGGAGAGTCTTCGGATGGCAACCTTATACCCTGCGAGGTTGCTTGGAAGGTCTGATTTAGGGAATCTGAATCCGGGATCTGTGGCTAATGTTTTGGTTTTTAACCAGGACTTTGGAGTTCAACAGGTTGTTTTTCAGGGGGAAGAGATTATTTAACTTATAAAGAATAAGTTACAATTCGTAGCAAAGCTTATAAAGTTGTAGTTTTGCGGGTCAAGAACGAAATTTATGATGAGAAGAATTATACATCTTTGTCTTTTTGCAGTATTGAGCATGATTGTTTTATCCTGTGGATCAAAGAGAAGACAAGGAAAGGTTTTGCAACAGCCAACAGAAACTTTTGCTCAGGATTTACCAGTAGAAAATCCTAAGACTGAAGAGAATATTCCGGCGAAGAAGCCAAAGAATACTGCTATAGCTGAAAAGCCTGCAGAAAAGAAACCGGTAGAGAAACCACCGTTTAGAGCAAATTTACCGTCAGCTCCTAGGGAATTCAGAGCGGCATGGGTGGCTACAGTGGCGAATATTAATTGGCCCAGCAAGAATAATCTGAGCACAGAACAACAGAAGCAGGAAGCGATTAATTTATTGGATATTTTAAAGAACAATAATTTTAATGCCGTTATTTTTCAGGTTAGACCTTCAGCAGATGCTTTATATAAATCTAGTTTAGAGCCCTGGTCTTATTTTTTGACGGGTACAATAGGAAAAGAACCAAGCCCCTACTATGATCCACTAGAATTTTGGGTTGAAGAAGCGCATAAAAGAGGGTTAGAGTTGCATGTATGGTTAAACCCATACCGTGCTCATCATAGTAATGGAGGTCAGGTTACAGGTGAATCTTTGGTTCGGAAGTCTCCTGATAATGTGGTAAGATTAAAGAACGGTATGTACTGGTTTGATCCCGCTAGCCAGGAAACTCAAAATCATACCGCGGCAGTGGTTAGGGATATCGTGGAACGCTATGATATAGACGGCGTTCATTTTGATGATTATTTTTATCCCTATGCGGAGTATAATGGAGGTGCTGATTTCCCGGATGACAAGACCTGGAATGCTTACAAAAAAAGTGGTGGGACATTATCCAGAGCAGATTGGCGAAGAGATAATGTTAACAAGTTTATTAAGAGGGTTTATACCGAGATTAAGCAAGATAAACCAGGAGTAAAATTTGGATTAAGCCCATTTGGGATTTGGAAACCGGGTTATCCTGCTGGTATTACGGGTTCTTCTCAATACGATGAGTTATATGCAGATGCAAAATTATGGCTGAATGAAGGTTGGATAGATTATTTTACGCCACAACTTTATTGGCCAATAGATCCGCCAAGACAGAGTTTTACGAATCTATTAAAATGGTGGCAATCTGAAAATAAACATAATCGTCATTTATGGCCGGGACTAAACACCGTTCAGGTTAGGGCGCCTGACAGAACCGCAGAAATAAAACGTCAAATCGAAGTAACTCGTCAAATAATTCCTAACAGTGTTGGTGCTGTGCATTGGAGTATTGCCGGATTAACGAAGAACCCGGCATTATTAAAGGCTTTGCATGATGGACCTTATTCACAAAAAGCATTGGTTCCGGCATCTCCCTGGTTAGCAGCTAATCCTATATTGAAGCCAACTTTATTGTTGACAAATCAACCAAGTAGTGTCTTCGTAAAATGGCTTCATAAGCAACCTGAACAGGTTTTTAAATGGGTAGCGTATGCGCGTTATGGTGATACCTGGGATATGCAGATTTTAGATGGTCCTCAATCGGAATTAAGTTTACCTAAAACTAAGGATGGACGTAAATTAAATGCTGTTGCGATAAAACCTATCGATCGCTTAGGGAACGAAGGTGATTATGCAGGCGAAGCTATTGAATAAACTCAGAATAAAATACGTTATAAAAACAAAACCGCAGAAAAAATGAGCTCTTTTCTGCGGTTTTGTTTTACAAAGATGTTGTTTCATCTCTTCGTCACGTAAATGTTACTGTAAAGTGTATTCAGTACACGTTATAATGCAATCGTTTGCAGAGCTAAATGGTTTAATCTGCTAAAATTCAAGGATTCTGCGCTGTTGGAGGAAGAGATAAGATGATAAAACCATTCTGATTTATGCGTTTTTTATGTGCGGTTTTGCGGATTATGTCTTAAAATGGAGAATAGTCTGCTTGATTATGCGGTATTTGTTCTAATTTTAACATGAATTAACATAAAACATGATTCTGCCAAATCATAAATTAATGAAAAATATGCTTTTTTATTACGCTTTTTTGGGACTGTTATTAACGAGTAGTTGCGGATCGAAGAAAATGAGTGATCATACTTCGGTTCAGGATCAGACAGCTAGTTCTGTTCAGAAAGCATCTATTATTCCTGCTGCGGATCAATTAACGGCTTATTTACCTTTATTAAAAGGGAAGAAAGTAGGATTGATGGGAAATCAAACTTCAGTAGTTGGAGCTCAGCATGAGCATTTGGTAGATGTTCTTTTAAGAGAAAAGGTAGATCTTAAGTTTGGTTTCGCTCCAGAGCATGGATTCCGTGGAGATATTGAAAGAGGGGAAAAAGTAAGTAATGACGTGGATTCAAAAACAGGCTTACCCTTGTTTACCCTTTATGGAGGGAATGATAAGCAGGATTCAATCATCCAATCGATTGACGTCATGATTTTTGATCTCCAAGATGTTGGTGCCCGTTTCTATACATATATCACTTCTTTGCATCGGGTAATGGAGCTATGTGCGAAACACAATAAAGAGCTAATCGTATTAGACAGGCCAAATCCTTGTGGCGATCAGGTTGATGGTCCCGTTCGTAAAGATGATAAATTCAAATCGAATGTTTCTTTCCATAAAATAGCCATGATTCATGGTCTTACAGTTGGTGAATTAGCTAAGATGATTAATGGGGAAAAATGGTTAGAAGAAGGTAGACAGTGTAAGTTGACTGTTATACCGGTGCAAAATTACACACATGCGAGCATGTATGATCTTCCGGTGATCCCTTCCCCAAGTCTTCCGAACCATTTATCTGTGCGACTTTATTCGTCATTATGTTTATTTGAAGGGACTGATATTTCGGTAGGTCGAGGTACCGACTGGCCTTTTCAAGTGGTGGGTTATACCGATCCTGTATATGGTGATTTTACATTCACACCTGGTGAAAAAGCAGGTATGGTAAAACATGTTGAAGGAAAAGGAGCTACTAATTATGGTTTAGACTTAAGAGATTTAGATCCAAATAAGCAAAAATTTACCTTAAAATATATCTTTCATTTTTATGATCGGATGCCTGATAAATCCAAGTTTTTTGCTCGTGCAGAATTCTTTGATAAACTAGCAGGAACCGATGAGTTAAGAAAACAAATTATTGCCGGAAAGACCGAATCAGAAATCCGCGAGAGCTGGAAGCCTGAATTGGAAGAATATAAAAAGATGAGAAAAAAATATTTGATCTACCCAGACTTTAATTGAAAAACATAGTGTGAAGGCTCAATTTAATTGGGCCTCCTCACATTATACTTACTGAAGTAGATTGCCATACCAATACACGAAACAATCTCGGGTTTTCTGAAAAATGAAAAAACCGAATTATGATAACATAAATTATTAATTATTAATCTTTAAGCAATGCGAAGACTTCTACTCTTTTCTCTCGCTCTAGGCCTAACAATGCCGACTTATGCGTTCTTTGACGCAAACAAAGGTATTGTTGCACTAGGAAACCATGCTAGCTGGCCAAATGCTGCATTGGTTTTGCAAAATACCATAACAGGTACAGTTAGTGGGCCCAATGGTCCTATCGCAGGAGCTACCGTTTCAGTTGTAGGAAAATCCGTAACTACGGTAACCGATGATAATGGTAAGTTTACGATTACCGCGGCTGTTGGGGCTAAACTTCGATTTTCTTTTGTAGGGTATCAACCAAAGGAAGTTTCTGTAACGGGGTCTACCGTTAATGTTTCCTTGGAATCCGGGGAAGACTTTATTGACGAAGTTGTTGTTGTAGGTTATGGTTCCCAGAAGAAGGAACATTTAACAGGAGCAGTTTCCTCCGTAAATGTTGAAAAAACACTTGGTAGTCGTCCGATTCCGGATGCTGGACGTGGACTGCAAGGAGCAATACCTGGTCTTTCCGTGGTTGTTCCAACAGGTGAGGTTGGTTCAGATCCAATCATGAAAATTCGTGGACAGGTCGCTTCTATTGCTGGATCCAGTAATCCATTAATTTTGGTAGATAACGTAGAGATTCCAAGTATCAATTTGATCAATCCAAATGATATTGAGTCTATTTCAGTATTAAAGGACGCTGCTTCTTCCTCAATTTATGGTTCTAAAGCTGCTTTTGGGGTCATCTTGATCACGACAAAAAAAGGAGCAAGTTCAGATGTAGTGAATATTTCTTATTCTAATAACCTTTCTCTTCAATCTCCCTTTAAGGATATTGAAATTGCAGGAATTGATGGTTTAGAATACACTTTAGAAGCTCATGAAAACATGCAGGGGGCTGGTCCCGCAGGAGGTTTTTGGAGAGTAAGTCGTGAGAGTTTAGAAAAAATAAGAGAATGGCAGAATAAATACGGTGGTGTAATAGGAAATGAAGATCCTGTAGTTTATGGTCGTGATTGGTACTTTGATGGAGTTGATAAATTCGGATACCGTATATATGATCCTGCCGCGGTCATGATTAAAGATAATGCTTTCTCTCATTTACATAATCTTGGTCTAAATGGAAAAACCGGCAATACGACATATAACTTAAGTGCTGGTTATCTTGGACAACAAGGGATGATGAAAGCGGCACAACATGATGATTTTACAAGGTATAATGCCACATTAAATATTTCTACCAAATTAAACGACTTTTTAACAGTTCGTGGTGGAGCGATGTATTCTGATGGTACAAAGCGTAATTCCAATTCTGCAACCGGATTTACAGCTGATCCATGGTTATACCTTTATCGTTGGTCCAGATTATTCCCTATAGGCGTTCAAGAAAATGGAGTTGATATCCGAGACCCTTATTTTGACACGAAAAAAGCGCATACAGCCTATAAAATTGATCGATATACGAACTTAAATTTAGGTACAACGATAAACATCATGAATGGTTGGGACTTGCAAGCGGATTATGCTTACAGTACCCAAAATAATGCAAATAAGTCTTCCATGCCTTCTTTTACTGGGAAAAGCCACTGGTATGCCCCAATTGCTTGGAATGATGAAAATGGTAATCGAATTTACGTTGATGAGAATGGTGTACCCACTGATAATGGGGGTATTGCAGGATATGAATTCCCTTCGGATACTTATATCACAAAAGCCCAATCGAATATCTATCGCCGTGATTTCTTTTCAAAAAGACATACTTTCAATGCTATCTCTACCTACAATAAGAATCTTGAGGGAGGTCATGATTTGAAGCTTATGCTAGGTACGAATATCGTAGCTTATCAATGGGAGGATGAATGGTTAAGAAGAACAAATTTAATCAATGAGGAAAATCCTCAATTTAACTTTGCGACAGGTGTACAAACAAATGGTGCTGATACAAATTGGGATTCTCAAGTCGGTTTCTTTGGGCGTGCAAACTATGCCTATAAAGATAAATATTTGTTTGAGGCAAACCTACGTTATGATGGATCCTCAAAATTCCCTTCTGATTTACGTTGGAGATGGTTTCCTTCCGTTTCGGCAGGTTGGGTAGTAAGCAACGAGAACTTCATGCAGGATATCAGTCATGTATTAAGCTTTGCAAAACTTCGTGGTTCTTGGGGTAATATTGGTGATCAATCAGTTGCCAATTCTTTATACGTTCCAACAATGAATATCAATAAGGGGAATTGGTTAGATGATTCTGGAAACCCTATGTACTATTTATCTACCCCTGGGGCTGTTCGTCCAGACATTTTATGGCAAGATATTGAACATATGAACGTGGGTGCTGATCTTAGGTTCTTCAATAAGTTAGGTGTTGTGGTAGAATGGTTCAAAAGGAATACGAATAATATGATTATTCCCGGAGAGACTCTACCTGGTACCTTTGGAGCCGGTTCTCCACAAGGAAATTTTGGAAATCTAAGTACAAAAGGATGGGAAGTAAATGTAGATTATAATCATACTTTCGAAAATGGATTGCGCTTATCTGCCAATGCCAATATTGCTGACGCCGTTACAATGACGACAAAAGGTACTGATTGGAATACTCCTTGGGAAAATAGATCTATTGGAACTACTTTCTCTACAGGCAGACGTTACGGTGATATTTATGGATATGTAACCGATCGTTTATTCCAAAAAGAAGATTTTATTTACGACGACAATGGTGCTTTTGTTCCGGTAACAATTATCCATGAAGGATCTGCTAAAATCACGAATCAATTAGCAGGTGATAATCCTGTTTATCAAACGTATTTCGAAGATGGGAATGTTTTGAAAATGAGCCCGGGTGATGTGAAATTTGTTGATGTGAACGGAGATGGATATATCACTCCAGGAAAAGGAACGAATGGCGATCCAGGTGACCGTGTTGTTATTGGTAATTCTACTCCACGTTTTGAATATGGATTTCGTTTAGGTGCTGATTTTAAAGGGTTTGACTTATCCGTATTTATGCAAGGAGTTGGTAAACGCGAAATTTGGGGTGATGGTCAACTGGCGATTCCGGGATATCATGTAAAAGATGGAGCAATGCCACAGGCTATTGCAGGAGATTTTTGGAAAGAAGACCGCACAGATGCATTTTATCCAAGGGCATGGAATTTAAATGGAGCAAACGAAGGATATGTAATGCGTCCTCAGACACGATATTTATTAGATATGTCTTATTTCAAGATTAAGAATATCACTTTCGGATATGCTTTGCAAGCGAATGTGTTAGATAGACTTCATTTGAAAAATGCCCGTATTTACGTGTCTTTAGAAAACTTCTTCACGTTTGATAACCTAAGAGGTTTGCCAATCGATCCGGAGACAATCTCGGGTAATAGTATGTTATTGACTAATGGAAATTACAATTTAGGCCGTACAGGTACAGGTAATCCTTCCTTTAAGTCTGCGTCAATGGGTATCCAAATCGGATTATAATTAATAGGAGGAAACAATTATGAAAATTAAATATAGTTTATTAGTTGCAGCAGCATTAACGTTGTCTAGTTGCAGCGATTTCTTAGACAGACCTGTTCTCACTCAAGCAAATGATGAGACTGCCTGGACTACTGAGGAAAATATACGCTTGTATGCAAATCAGTACTATACAGATTTCTTTTCAGGTTATGGATTAGCATTTAATACTGATGGAGCATTGTTAGCATCATATACGTTCAGTGATGATGTGCTCTTTCAAGGAAATCAATCCAATTTTACCAGAGCCGTTCCGGCAAGCGCCATTTGGAGTTATACTACTGTTCGATCAATCAATATTATGATTGACCGTATTCAAAATAAAATGACTAATCTACTTAGTGAAGAGTCCCTCAATCACTGGATTGGTGTAGGAAGATTTTTCCGTGCCTTTAGGTATTGGGAATTAGTATATGCTTATGGAGATATACCTTATTATGATCGTCCTGTATTAGACACCGAAATTGACGAACTGTATAAAAAACGTACGCCACGCAATGAGGTTATGGATGCTGTTTATGAGGATATGAAATTTGCGTTGGAAAATATAAGGACAAGCGATGGTAGTCAGCAAGTTAACCGCTACATTGCTGCTGGGTTTATTTCCAGAATTGCAATGTCTGAAGGTTCTTGGCAGAAATATTATTATAAGAATAATGAAAGGGCTAAAAAATTCTTCGAATTAGCTGTTCAGGCGGGAGATGTGGTGAAAGGGAGTGGAAAATATGGTATTGTTACGGATTATAGATCTCAATTTACTTCCGAAAATCTTAGTGGAAATAAAGATGTCATCTTATATAGGCAATATGATAATGCAAACGCAGTAAGACATTCTATTTTATCTATCCATAATTTATCCGATAATGTGACCTATGGTCCTACATCCGATTTATTAAAATCTTATATCTGTACGGATGGTAAAGTGTGGCAAAATTCTGATTTAGAGAAAGCTTCTGATTTTACGAATGAAGAATTAATTAAAACAAGAGATCCGCGCTTAGAGGCTACTTTCCATACAGAACCTACGGCACGAAATCGTGCATCTTTCATGTACATCACAAAATTCTTACCTCGTGATGTAGAGGCACGCGTAGCTGCTGGTGGCGCCCCTGGTACTGAATACTCTGGTGCAAATAATACAACTGATGCACCGGTTTTACGTTATGCGGAAGTTTTATTAAATTGGATTGAGTCCAAAGCAGAGTTAGCCACTTTAGGCGGCCCTCAGGTTTCTCAAACCGATATAGATGCTTCCATTAATCTGATAAGAAAGAGACCATTATCTCCAATTGCGGTTGAAAAAGGGGTTCAACTCACTGCGCCAATGTCTTTAGGGGCATTACCTGTTGATCCGGAACGAGATATAACCGTATCTCCTTTGCTGTGGGAAATCCGTAGAGAGCGTCGTATGGAATTGACTTTTGAGCATTCTCGTTTTGCAGATTTAAAGAGATGGTCCAAATTGCAGTATATGGATACAGAGCTTAATCCTGATCTAATGGCTGGCGGATGGGTTAACTTCCCAACTGAAGCTGCTGAAGATTTAAAAAATACTGTTTCGGTTGTAAAATTAGATGGTCAAATAGAAGTCTATAATCCAGGGGATCCTACAAGTGCACCTAAAATGAAGGGTTTTTACAGATATACCTTGAATAAGGACAGGCTTCCGTTTTATAATCAAACTAACATTAATCCATACCTATCTCCTGTTGGTTCTAATCAAATTAATGAATATGAAGCAAAAGGTTATGTATTGGATCAAACACAAGGGTGGGCTCAAAATTAATTATAAATCTTAATTCATTAGAAAGATGAAAATGAATTTTAATCATACGTTAGGAGGAATCCTGTTAGCTTTCGTAAGCTTTGTTGGGATTACCTCATGCTCAGACGATTTCCCTGTGAATGTGGAATCGGATAAATTTACCGATCTTAAATCGATAAAGATTGTAAATGCTGGGGAATCAGGAACAGATGTTCTGGAAGGAGTTATTAATGAATCCACAAAAACTATTACATTTCCTCGTTTAGATACCCTAACTGATTTTTCTGCTGTAAAATTTGAAGCAGTAACATCAGAAGGGTCTCAACTGGAAAAAGATATTATCGAAATTCCTTATCAAAGTGGTGATAGCCAAAAGGATATTTTTTTAAAGGTTATTAATCTTCCAAGGTTTAAAGAATATAAAGCCGTTATACGATTTAAAGTCCCAGTCTATGGGGCGGATTTTACAAAAGGAATTGTTTATGATTATTCCAGCAATCCAATTGGTAATCCGGTGTATGAAGCATTTGGAGGCTTAAATACCAGAGGTACTGGATTTGATGGAGAACATGTTCTAATTGTGAGCAGAGGAACTTCAGGGATTCACCTGTTAAGTGTAGCGGATTTGAAAAAGAATGAAATCAAACCAATTCCTGTTAATTCAACTGGTATAACTGGGGGAACATTTACTTATAATATGGGTGCGCAGATAAATGGAAGAACTTATGTTGTGAACCTTTCTGGCGCTCAGGCTTCTCCATTGAAATTATATTTCTGGGAGAATCCGGCAGATGCTCCGCAAGTAATTGCAGATATTAACGTGGCTACTATTGCTGGTGCCGGCGCTCGTCATGGTGACAATCTTTCAATTGGATTAGACGAGAATGGTAATGGATACGCATTCTTAATCAGTGCCGGAACAGAAATCCTACGTCTAAAAATTGAAAACTATAAGAATGTAACAGAAACTAAGGTAATCAATACTTTAGCAACATACGGGCAATGGTCATATTTCAATAGAATAGGGAATACAGAATCTTATCTTGTAACCGGTCATGATAAACCTATATCGATTATGAATAACAGTGGTGCTGCAAGTTATACAATGGCAGCTTCTTCAATTCCAATTCACTCTGGGGACCCCCGTGTGATTGAATTTAACGGTGAACGTTATTTGTTGGTGGTTACTGTCCCTCGTGGTGGAGACGCTAATAATGCTGAAATGTATGTTTACAACATTACTAAGGGCGCAAATATCGTTGATGCTATCACAGATTTTGAGCAAAGAGATAAAAAAGACTTTGTATATAAATTTGCAATCTCCGGAAACACGACTATTGCTCCAGGAACCCAATCAGGATACCACATTGTGAAAAATGCGGAAGGAAAAGATGAAAAATTATTGATTTATGGTGCTTCTGCTGATTTTGGGTTTACCATTGTTGAATTCCCGGTAAATGTATTAGAAGAAGATTAATAATGAAGTTTTAACAATGATGGAAGGGCATAATATCCACTATAAATAGTAATTTATACTTCGGATAAGTGCCCTTTCTTATTTTTGATTAACCAATTTATTTAAAGTAATGAAGAAAAGACTTCCTTTATATCTCTGCTTATTCCTTAGTTGGATGTTTTTAGTGGTTAGTTGTAGTAAGGACAACGGTGGTGGTGGCCCTATTGAACCTGAACCCGAACCAGAGCCTACTACTTTGAAATTTCCCAATAAAGAAATGCGAGCTTCTTGGTTTGCAACAGTTTGGGAACTTGATTGGCCAGGGGTGCGGGGCGAAGCTGCACAAAAGCAAAAGTATATCGATCAATTAGATAAACTTAAAGAGTTAAAATTCAATACCGTTTTTTTTCAGGTAAAAGGAATGGGAGATGCTTTTTATGATTCTCCTTATGAACCTTGGTCTGCAGCTATTTCAGGGACACGAGGTGTTGACCCCGGATATGATGTATTGAAATTCTTAATTGACGAAACACATGCACGTGGAATGGAGTTTCACGCATGGGTAAACCCTTACCGTATTTCGACCAGAGCTTCAAGTTCTACGGCTTTTCCTCCTTTACATGCTTCGGTAGATGCTTCCTGGGTGAAAGATTATGAAACAATTCGAATTTATAATCCTGCAGTACCTGAAGTAAGGCAACGATTAAATGATATTGTAAAAGATCTAATCACTAAGTTTGATGTGGATGGAATCCATTTTGATGATTATTTCTATCCGGAGGGGTTAGCGCATGAAGACGATGTTGAATATACTAAGTATGGAGCAGGATATTCTTCAAAAGAAAATTTCAGAAGAGGAAATGTAGATAAAGCCATTGAAGGAGTATTCAACACTATTAAAACGACAAAACCTTCTGTGGTATTTTCAGTTTCACCTGCAGCGAATAAAGATAATAACTATAATAGTCTTTTTGCAGATGTGGCAAAATGGAATTCTAGTGGTTGGGTTGATATTGTTATTCCACAATTATATCAAGAAATTGGAAATAGTTATAATCCATTCGAGAGAAATCTTGCTACTTGGGTGCAGTTCCGTGGACTAGCCAAGGTAGTTGTGGGACATGGTTACTATAAATTCGGTGCTGCCGGTAATCCTGCAGCTTTTCAATCTGTTGATGAATTGGAAAAACAATTTACATTAGTAAGAAATAATGATAAGGTATCAGGGAGTGCCATTTATAGCATTCGTGATGTGATTGCAAATAGAATAGGTATTACTGATAAACTAAAAACATTATACGCAAAAGAAGTGCTTATGCCTTTCTTCGGGCGGGAAGTTGCTACTAAACCTACAACTCCAACGAATGTAAAAATTACTGGGTCTCAACTATCATGGACAACAACAGGATCGAATGTGAGGACGGCTGTTTATTACTTTTCAACAAAAACAGCAGAAGGTGAACTATTAACAATTACGACAGATAGTAAAGCTGATATCACAAAAAATGGTTTTTATTGTGTTACAGCCTTAAATCAGGATCATGTTGAAAGTAAAGAATCGGCGTTAATACAAAAATAATTTCACCATAATTTTTAGATAAAATTTTATAAAGCGCAATATGCACAAGTCTCTTTTTATTATAGCTTATAGTTTACTTGTTAGTTTAGTAATAAACCCTGTAATCGCGCAGACTTTTAAATTCGCTCAAGTAACAGATACTCATGTCGGCGGATCTTCCGGGGCCGATGATTTACGCAGAACTGTTCTTGACTTAAATCAGCTGCGGGAAGCAATGAAATTAGACTTTGTTATTTTATCGGGTGATGTTACGGAGTTTGGGTCAGATGAGGAATTGGCGCTGGCAAAACAGATTCTGGATAGTCTTGAATTACCATTATATGTGATCCCCGGAAATCATGATGCTAACTGGTCCGAGAGCGGAGCCAATAGTTTCAGGAAAGTCTTTGGTGCTGAAACCTTCTTTTTTGAACATAAAGGGTATCAATTTATCGGTACCACCTCAGGTCCAAATATGAGAATGAGCCCTGGTCAGGTGCCTCGTGAAAACCTGGTATGGATGGATTCTGTATTCAAGGCCAATCCAAATAAAGAGATGCCCTTGATTGCTGTGAATCACTATCCACTTGACTCCTCCCTAAATAATTGGTACGAGAATATCGATCGTATTAAAACCAGAAATGTACAATTAGCATTATGCGGACATGGCCACATCAATCATCTTTATGATTGGGAAGGAATACCGGGTGTGATGGCCAGATCAAACCTTCGTGCTAAAGAGGCCGTGGGGGGATATAATATCATAACGATTACAGGAGATTCTGTATTCTTTCAGGTCAGAAAGCCACAATTAGTAACGGAAGATTACTGGCTGAAACTACCTTTGCGGAAAATCAACGCCAGTTCTTCTCAACATGTAAAACGTCCGGATTATAGCTTGAATGCCAGCAGTCCGGCGAAATTGGTATGGGAGTATGAAGATCACGGTGATATCGGAGCCGGCATCAGCTCTGATGGTAAACTGATGTTTACTGCGAATACGGTGGGAGAAGTTTATGCGCTAGATCTGACTAATGGTGAAAAGAAATGGACGTATAAGACAGATGGAAAAGTCTATTCTACACCGGCTGTTGATAAAGGAGTGGTAGTGGTAGGCTCCTCAGATCATTTTATTTATGGAATCCATGCGAAGACTGGCGAGCTTTTATGGAAAATAGAGGCAAATAAGGCAGTGCTAGGTTCTCCGGCAGTGGCTAAAGGAAAAGCTTATATCGGGTCTTCAGATGGTATTTTCCGTTGTATTGATTTAAAGAGCGGGAAACTTCTGTGGACCTTTGATCAGGTACAAGGCTACGTGTCTACCTTGCCAACTCTTGCCGACGGGAAGGTCATCTTTGGAAGTTGGAAGAATGGGTTTTATGCATTGGATCAAAAGACAGGAAGTTTGGTCTGGCAATGGGATAATGGACAAGCAAACAGAATGTTTTCTGCGGCAGCATGTTACCCTGTTGTGACTAATAACAGGGTTTATATAGTCTCACCGGATAGATATATGTCGGTCATTGATCTTAAAACAGGAAAAACCATTTGGCGAGAAAAGAAAGATGAATACCGGGTAAGAGAATCCATGGGATTAGCGCATAATAAGAAGCTGGTATATGCAAAAACAATGGATGGAGAGCTTATCGGAGTGCAAAATGATGCCGATAGTATGGTTATTAGCTGGAAAGCTAAGCTAAGATTAGGCTATGAATTAGCTCCAACTGCTATTTATAGTGATTCAAAGCATATATTTGTTCCTAGTGACAAAGGATTAATGTCAGCGGTAGATCCCAAAACGGGTGAAACTGTTTGGCAATATAAAATTTCCAATGGCATGATTAATCCAGTCCTGGTATTAAAAGACAAAGTAGTTGTTAGTACGATGGATGGCAAAATTGTGATGTTAACTTATTAAACCTAAACCTATAATGCAGAGATTATTGTCTATTATTTTTTTATTCCTATTTTTCTTGAAAGTTGAGGCTCAGGAACATTCCTGGATCCGAATAAATCAACTTGGTTACCTTCCTGACAATAAGAAAGTCGCAGTGTGGGTCACTAAGGGAGAAAAAGGAATTAAAAGTTTTAGTTTAATTGATAAAAATAATAATAAAACCGTTTTCAAAGCGAAAGCCGGGAAGCAATTTGGGGAATATGGTCCTTTCAGCATGGGATATCGCTTAGATTTTTCCAAATTCAATAAGAGTGGTGAATACTATTTGTTGGCAGATGATGGAACAAAGTCTCCTTCTTTTAAGGTGAATTCTGATGTTTATAACGGAGCTGCTGATTTCACCTTGCGTTATATGCGTCAACAAAGAACGCTCTTTAATCCGTTTTTACAAGATAGCTGTCATACCCATGACGGATTCACCATGTATGCAAGCTCTGTCGGAATACCTGATAGTACGCGTGTAGATGTAGGAGGAGGATGGCATGATGCTTCTGATTATTTACAATATGCAACAACGTCAGCGAATGCGACCTATCATTTATTGGCCGCCTACCGAGATTTTCCTTCTGTATTTACCGATGAAAAACAAGCAAATGGTCTGGATGGAAAAAATGGTGTAGCGGATGTATTAGACGAAGCGATATGGGGCTTGGAATGGTTAGTGAAAATGCATCCTGAGGCAAATATTATGTTTAATCAAATTGCTGATGACAGGGATCATATCAGTATGCGATTGCCAGGACAGGATTCGGTTTACGGCAGAGGGCATGAAAGACCTGTTTATTTTATTGACGGTAAACCGCAACAACGTGGTAAGTTTATGAATAATACAACTGGAACAAGTTCAACTGCTGCTAAATTTGTGAGCGCATTTGGTTTAGGACATCAATTGTTGAAGGAGAGAAATGCCGATTTTGCGACTCTTTTAAAGGAAAAAGCCGGAACGGCTTATCAATATGCCTATATTAAACCAGGTGTTACACAAACAGTTTCTGTTAAGTCTCCCTATATTTATGCAGAAGATAATTGGGTTGATGATATGGAATTAGCAGAAGCCACCATGTTTAACTTGAACAGCGACAGGGATCATCTCAATAAGGCCTTAAATTTTGCAAGAGAGGAAAAGATAACGCCTTGGATGCTTCGTGATACAGCAAACCACTATCAATACTATCCTTTTATCAATCTTGGTCATTTTGAATTAGCCAAAAGTGCAGAAGGAAATGCTAAGAAAGAAGCTCTAGGGTATTATAAAGAAGGAATTGAAGCTGTTAATGCCAGGGCTAAGGAAAATATGTTTCTACGTGGGGTTCCTTTTATCTGGTGCAGTAATAATCTGACAACTTCTTTTGCTATTCAATGTATTTGGTATAGAGAGGCAAGTGGTGATAAGTCATTTCAGGAACTGGAGCAGGCGAATATTGATTGGTTATTTGGTGTAAACCCGTGGGGTACCAGTATGGTTTATGGACTTCCAGCTCATGGCGACACACCAACAGAGCCACATTCAGCGTTTACATATTTACATAATTACCCCATAGATGGTGGCCTTGTGGATGGGCCAGTCTATTCGGCTATTTATAATAACCTGATAGGAATTCGGTTATATAAAGAAGATTCTTATGCTCCGTTCCAAAGTGATTTAGTCGTTTACCACGATGATTTTGGAGATTACAGCACAAATGAGCCAACAATGGATGGAACAGCATCTCTGATCTACCTATTGTCAGCTAAAGAGCATGAATCAAAAAAAAAAGATTAATTGATCCACATGGGGCAATCATTCAAGGTGATGCTGATAAGAAACAGATTAGTTTAATCTTTACAGGTGATGAATTTAGAGAGGGGCTGCAAACAATTGCGCAGACGCTTGAAAAAGAGAAAGTACCTGGTAGTTTTTTTATAACAGGAAGATTTTTAGAAGATAAAAAAGCTGTTAAAACACTAAAAAAGTTAAGTAAAAAAGGACATTATATTGGTCCTCATTCAGATCAACATTTATTGTATGCGCCATGGGGAAATAGAGATAGCCTTTTGGTTACAAAGGAAGAATTTATCACCGACTTAAGTGCAAATGTTGCAAAGCTGGAGCATTTAGGAATTAAGAATATCAATAAATTTGTTGCTCCTTATGAATGGTATAATAAAAAGATAAGCAGCTGGGCGAAAGAATTGGGAATTGAGCTTTATAATTTTACACCAGGATTGAGGACAGCAGCTGATTATACTTTTCCTGAAATGGGGAATAGATACCTTTCTTCCGAGGCAATTTTAGATCAGTTGCTGAAGCATGAGGAGAGCCATGGGTTGAATGGATATATAATTATCGTTCATCTAGGTACAGATGCCAAAAGAAAAGATAAATTTTTTAATCAGCTAGAAAGATTGATTGATTTATTAAAAGATAAAAATTATAAATTCGTCCCGTTAGAGGAAATATAAATTTAAGCTGCGTGTTTTTGCGTTTTTTAGCAAAAAGTCGCATATTTACGAAAAAGTAATAGAATGTATTGCAAATGCTGAATACTATGATTAACACGACGGAGAAAGATTCCAACTATCAGGACCTGGACAAAATGTCGGTACTTGAGATTTTAACAAATATCAATAATGAAGATAAATCTGTTCCCGTTGCGGTTGAGAAGGTTATTCCACAGATAGAATCTCTCGTTAATATTGTAGTGGATAGGATGAAGGGCGGAGGTCGCTTGTTTTATATTGGAGCTGGTACATCCGGGAGATTAGGCATATTAGATGCTTCAGAATGTCCGCCGACTTACGGTGTTCCATTTGATTGGGTAATTGGTTTGATCGCCGGAGGCGATACAGCAATCCGTAAAGCGGTTGAATTTGCCGAAGATGATTTAGAGCAAGCCTGGAAAGATCTTGAAGAATTTGCAATTAATGAAAACGATTTTATCATTGGTATTGCAGCATCGGGAACGACACCTTATGTTATTGGTGGTCTAGATAAAGCTAATGAAATGGGAATTGCTACCGGATGTATTGTTTGTAATGGTAACTCTCCTATTGCTAAGCGAGCTCAATATCCGATTGAAGTGATTGTGGGTCCTGAATTCGTAACAGGCTCTACCCGAATGAAAGCAGGGACAGCTCAGAAACTAGTTTTAAATATGATTAGTACCTCGGTAATGATTCAGTTGGGACGTGTTAAAGGAAATAAGATGGTGGATATGCAGTTGTCAAATCATAAATTAGTTGGAAGAGGTGTTCGTATGGTCATGGCTGAAACCGGAACCAACGAAGAGACTGCAGCTGCTTTAATAGAAGAATTCGGCAATGTTCGTAAAGCCATTGATAATTACAATCTAAAGAAATAATAATTCAGACTACATATATGTCACCAATTATCCTCTTAACCTTTATTGTGGTGTACTTCGGGCTCTTATTGACAGTAGCTCATTTTACCTCAAAAAATTCCGCAGATAATTCCACTTTCTTTGTGGCCAATAGAAACTCCAAATGGTACATGGTTGCCTTTGGGATGATTGGTACCGCATTATCCGGTGTAACCTTTATTTCCGTTCCGGGAGATGTGGGTAATACACCCGGAGGTCTTACAGACGCCAATAATTTCAGTTATTTCCAGTTTGTTTTAGGAAATGCTATTGGTTTTGTCGTTATCGCCTATGTTCTTTTACCGTTATATTATCGGATGCAGTTAACCTCTATATATACTTATTTGGAGGAAAGACTGGGGCATAAAAGTTATAAATCAGGGGCTATGATTTTTTTAGTCTCCAGAACAATTGGCTCTGCCTTTAGATTATATCTTGTTGCGATTGTTTTACAACGCTATATTTTTGATGCCTGGGGTGTCCCTTTTATACTCACAGTTGCTATATGTCTTGTTTTGATCTGGCTTTATACGAACAAAGGCGGTTTAAAAACAATTATCATCACGGATACGCTCCAGACAACGTTTCTTGTGCTTGCTGTTGTACTCTCGATCTATTTCATGGCAGACGGGCTAGGTTTAACCGTTTTTGAAGCTTTTGAGAAAGTAAAGGAAAGTTCGTATTCTAAAATTTTCATTTGGGAGAATCTGTTAGGAGATCCTAGAAATATATGGAAACATATCATCGGAGGTATTTTCGTGACGATTGCCATGACCGGTCTTGACCAAGATTTGATGCAAAAGAATTTAAGTATGAAAACCATTAAGGAGGCTCAAACGAATATGATGACCTTCACTGCAATCTTTGTGGTGATCAATCTATTCTTTTTATGTGTGGGTGCTTTATTATACTTCTATGCTGAAGCAAATGGAATTAGTCTTGCTGATTTAGGTAAATCTGATTATCTATATCCGGAAATAGCCTTAAGACATCTTACCTTGTTGCCGGGGATTATCTTCATGATGGGACTTACTGCTGCAACATTTGCAACGACAGACTCTGCTTTGACGGCGCTGACAACATCTTATTGCGTGGATTTCCTGAACTTTAATAAGAAAGAAAACCCTAACGATCCTAAATTGGTAAAACAACGTAATATCGTTCACTTAGCATTTTCAGTTGTTATGCTTTTGGTGATTCTATTGTTCCATGTGATCAACGATGAATCTGTTGTTTCTGCGATTTTTAAGATCGCAGGGTATACTTATGGACCGTTATTAGGATTATTCTCTTTTGGAATCTTAACTAAAAGACGTGTAAATGATAACCTGGTTCCCTATATCTGTGTTATTTCACCAATATTAATCTTTTTATTGACGCATTACGTATTACCACTTACTTCGTATAAAATTGGTTTTGAACTTATCGTTTATAATGGTTTAATTACTTATATTCTCTTGTGGTTAAGCTCTCCTGGAAAGCTTTCAAAACCGCTTAGTGTGGTTAAATAAGGGAGAATGTTGATTTGTGTGTGCAAAAAAATAACAGTAAGTTTGATTGTACGTTTTTTGCACACATATATCAAATGATTGAAGAAGCAGTCCTATCCATACGTCGTAAAATCGGCGATTTCACTCCAGAATTCGGTATTATTTTAGGTACAGGCCTTGGGAAACTTGTCGATGAGATTCAGGTAGAATTTCAGATGATGTATTCCAACATTCCGAATTTCCCGATATCTACAGTTGAATTTCATACCGGTAAACTTATTTTTGGTACCCTGAACGGTCGTAAAGTTGTTGCGATGCAAGGTAGATTGCATTACTATGAAGGATATAGTATGCAAGAGATCACCTTTCCCATTCGGGTGATGAAGGTTCTTGGCATCCAAAAGCTTTTTGTATCAAATGCTTCAGGTTCTCTGAATCCCGAAATAAAAAAGGGAGATATCGGAATTATTGAAGATCATATCAATTTACTTCCCGACAATCCACTTCGTGGTTCTAATGATGATGAATTTGGCCCCAGATTTCCGGATATGAGTCAGCCTTATAATTTCAAGATGATTGAAGAGGGGCTTGAGATTGCTTCTAAATTGGATGTTAAAGCTCATAAGGTCGTTTATGTATCTGCGCCGGGACCTAATCTGGAAACCCGTGCTGAATATCGGTATATGCGCATTATCGGAGGCGATATCGTAGGGATGAGTACAGTTCCGGAGGTCATTGTCGCCAATCATATGGGAATTCCTGTTTTCGCCATTTCGGTTATTACGGATGAAGGTTTTCATACTGATTTGAAACCTGTATCTCTGAAAGAGATTATAGAAGTTGCTTCCACTGCAGAGCCCAAAATGACAAGTATTTTAAAAGAATTAATAGCCTTGCAATAATTTTGGTTTTTTGCGCTATTTTTGAGGGCATAAAATTTGTACCGATCCTGATTTGAGTATGCTAAAGAGGTTGTTGTTTGTATTGTTATTGTTTAGCCTTGTGCCTAAACTCTATTCTCAGACTGAAGATGAATTCAGTTCTGCATTGGATTCTGCCCGTAATGCTGAAGATAACAAGAAGGATTCCGTTATATTTACAGCTAAATATGTTCGCTATACAAACTTAGCGACGATGAAGCAGGGTACCAAAACTTTTCAGATTGACACCTCACATGTCAATTTTCAATATTACAATAAACAAAATCTTCCCTGGAACCCAACTATCAATCTCGGGTCGTATGGCTTGGCCTCTCGTGATTTGTTATATAATGCTGATAAGTCAATCGGGTTTCAATCGGGCTATCATGCCTTAGAGCGCTATTTGGTGCATCCGGACTCCATACAGTACTATAGAGCCAGAGCTCGTTATTCTGAGTTATATGCTGTAGGTTTCTTTTTTGACGATCAGGTGTTTCGTGCAAAATTAGCCCAAAATATAAATCCCAATCTGAATATCGGAGCAGAATATCACGCGACCAATACAGACGGCTACTATACTAACCAACAGTATAGTGATCGTAAGGGCGCCTTATTTGCCTGGTATGAATCTCCGAGTAAACGGTATAACTTACTTTCAAACTTTACCTTTAATACGCTTGATGCTTCGGAAAACGGCTCTGTTAGGAACGATACCTTGTTCCGGGATCCTGATAAAAAATCTCCCACTAGTTATCCGGTTCGCCTGGATGGAAGACAGGCCAGCAGACCATTTAATAAATGGAAAGACCTAGGTTTTTTCGTTCGTCAATCTTACTTTTTAGGGAGAATGGATACCGTTAGTGGAAACGGACCTGATGCAGAGATACATCCTACGAATATTGTAGCTCATAATTCCAGTATCCGACAACAAAAATTTATCTTCTTTAAAGATCAGGCGGATCTTTACAATGCATTCCCTTATAATAATCTGTTAAGGGTTGATGATACGACGAAGATTACCACC
Source organism: Sphingobacterium mizutaii (assembly GCA_040394615.1). Lineage (GTDB taxonomy): Bacteria > Bacteroidota > Bacteroidia > Sphingobacteriales > Sphingobacteriaceae > Sphingobacterium > Sphingobacterium mizutaii_A. Next base: position 1,568 of record JBEBRZ010000031.1, on the reverse strand, counting down.
ATCTCCAATGATTTCACCTACAGTTTTTACCTCAGAGGGAAAAGCATGAAGAATGAGGCCAAGGTAGAGCTGGGCTTTCAGAATGATCTGATATGGTATGCAGATAGTGTGCTTAACAAGTTCTATCAAAACAGTATGGTCAAAGGATCTATAGGCTATAAGTTTTCCGATAAGGTAGATGTTAACTTCCTGGCGAATCAAATCGTATTAGGGCGAAATTTCGGTGATTTTTTGTATGAGGCTTATGCGGATGTGCATATCAGTGATATTTTCGGAAAATTGAGAATTGGAGCCTATTCACAAAATAAATCTCCCGAGATGATTTTTGAAAATGCGAATCTTTCCTATCACAGCTGGAATGAGGATGACCTTAATCTTGATAAAATAAAAACACAAAACCTATCTTTTGAATATGCTAATAAAAAGATTGGCTTTAGCGGTAAGGCAGAATACTTCTTAATTAATAACTATACCTATTTTAAAGAGACTCCTAATCCGACAAATGATATTCTTTTAGCAAGAATCATTGAACCAGCCCAAGCCGGTAACTTAAACTTATTGAAATTGACCATTGGGCAAGATTTTAAGTTTCGCAGATTCCATTTAGATAATAAAGTGGTATATCAAAAATCTGATGCCATGGATGTTTTAGCGACTCCTGAACTATATACCTGGCATAGCTTGTATTACGGTAACATTCTTTATAATGTAATGGATTTCAGAATCGGTATGGATGTTCGTTTTAATACTCCATTCAAATCACCATCTTATTCCATAAATTCCGGACAATTCTATAATGATAATCTGGGTATTGAGTTCTCCACATACCCTATTGTTGATTTTTGGTTAACGGGGAATATCGACCGCGTAAACATATTCTTAAGCTATAACTTCGCGAATCAGCATGTTTACCCTACAGGTTATTATACGGTTAGAAGATATCCGATGAATCCAGCCTATCTCCGCTTTGGGGTGTCTTGGAAGTTTTATGACTAGTATTTTAGATATAAGACACCAGACACCAGACATAAGACTTTAAGGTAGCGAATCTAGCGTTGTTCATCCGTTTTATGTTTTTAGGCCATATATCATAGTTTAAATATCGCATTAGCGTCTATTGTCTGTTGTCTCAATGTCTGCTGTCTATAATATAATAAGTGGTTGGGGAGACACGCAGCCACGGCGGTGGGGGCCATCTGTCAGCCTGAGCGTAGCGGAAGGCTAGACAAAACGAAGCTGAATTCAACAATCTCCCCGGCTCATTTCTAGTGGCGGACGAAGGAAGGAATTTTCCGTGGCCATGCGCGTTGGGATTGGCCTTGTGATGGTTTTCATTCTTTCTCCTCTCCAAAAGGATAAAGAATGGAGTTCCATCCTCGCCATCAAAGGCAATTCCTATTCCTGAGCTAAGGCCTTGCGGGAAAAGCCACCTTAAATGAGCCAAGCGTTTTGGTTACTTTTGGGCCTCAAAAGTAACAAGAAGCGGGATTAATATTTAGTATATGGTAATTAGTAGTTAAACTTCATTGGTGTGGAATTAGATGATGGACACAAGACAAAAGGCATAA
>JBEBRZ010000030.1:0-37048 GCA_040394615.1 Sphingobacterium mizutaii | reverse complement strand
GGACACTTACATGGTTGACTTCCGGCAAATAATTAAAAGAGGTGTTGGGTTGATTTGGAAATTTATTGCCATAATAGACATTGTTTGCTCCACTATCCACATGCATATTCAATCTTCCACCAGCAGCGTAGTTGATATAGTGGCTGATGCCTTTTTGTGCATTTACTGAAGATAGCGTGATGATAAAGCTAAGAAATGTGAAGATAATCTTTTTCATGGTGTTGCGTTTAATTTTCATCAAACTTGTCACAATAATAGCAAAACAAAAACCATAAAACAGCAAAGGCCGTGTTTGAAATAGTCAATATAGTGTTTTGTGCAGTATTGGAATATTGTAAAAGAGAATGGAGGATAAAATCAAATTGGATTTGGTCAACTTCATCAAATGACATGAATTTTGAATATTTTTTCCTATTTAGGTCTATATAAGTTTAACATGCGATTTATCTGATTTTTATTTTTCACATTTGTTTATGGACCCTACGATAGACTATATTGATGATTTATCACCAATTGAGAATTATGACGAATTTGGTAATCTATTAGCCAAAAAAGCAACTCCTTTGGTAGAAAACTGTGATATAGTTAGCTATTTTGCACCGAAAATTGAAGCCATGAAATCTTTTTCATTGGGCATATACCAATGGTGTATCGTTGATTTTGCTGATCAGAAACTCTTTGAAATAGGTGGTATGATTGAAGAAATGACTGGTAAGCCATATGAATATTGGAAAGGATTACCTGCCGAGAGGTATGTTCAAGAGTTAGCTTTACCCGATCATATTCCTATGTGGATGTCTTATATTGAATATATTTACACCTATATATTAAATAATCAGTCTAAAAAATTTCGTCCACATATTTATTTGAAAATGAAAAATAAGGATGGTGTTTTCAGGAATGTCGTAATGCAAATTTTAGACTGGAAATTTGAAGCAAATGGAGGTGTAAGATATTGCTTATGCCAAGTCACTGATATAGCTCATTTAGAAGTAGATTATTTACCTCAGTTATCCATTTTAATTTTAGAAGGAAAAGAATGTAAATTACTAAAGAGCTTGCCGTTGAAAATTGAACCTGAATATGTTGAAATAGTTCAGCTTTCTAAACGAGAACTTGAAGTTATACAACTTCTTTCTTTGGGATTGACCAGTAAAATAATTGCCGACAGATTAAGTATTTCAAAAAATACTGTCGAGAACCATCGCCAAAGGCTATTAAGAAAAACCAATTCTTATACTAGTAGTCAATTGATTACATACGCCATCAACCATAGCCTGATTTAAAATTAGTGATTTATCACTATTGTCCGCTGAATTCTATGTAGATATTTTTGTTGTGTAGAAATAACCAATTTATACAACTAATTATCTAGCTATGAAGATACTAACAATTTTTATTACTCTGATTTTCATTACTGCTTTCGGTGCATCTGCTCAATTGTTGGATCGCTTAGGTAAACGGGTAGAAAATAAGGTAAAACAGCGGGTTGATCGCAAAGTAGACAAAGCAGTAGATAAAGGACTAGATAAGGTTGAGGAGAAAATAGATAAATCTACTAAGCCAGATCAAACGAAGTCTTCAAAAACGCAACGTTCTGATTCAACAAATCCTGAAAATCACCTTATTTCATCAGATTACGATTTTATACCAGGGGATGAATTGCTATTCTATGATGATTATTCCAATATTTCATTAGGTGATTTTCCAAATAGATGGAATACCAATAGTTCTGGGAAAATCGTTAATATTTCATCTCATCAAGGTAATTGGCTATTAGTACCGGATAACACAATTAGTTTCCCGGAACTAGGGAAAGCACTTCCTGAAAATTTCACCATTGAGTTTGATTTATATTATCCGGCAAATAGCACAAGGCCACCTGTTACTTTTGGGTTTTCAGAAGTCAGTAATCCTGCAAAACAATCGATAAAAGGCAAGAAAATTTTTTACTTCCAGATTTCTCCTAGTGTGGGCGAGAATATAGGATATTCTACAAGTTTGTATTCCGGAAAAGAAACAACAAGAGAGTGGGAATCCAATAGAAACGCTGGAAAAGTCAATCATGTTAATATAGCTGTGAATGGGCAAAGAATTCGGTTATATGTAGATACCGAAAAATTATTTGATTTACCCCGTGCTATTGATTTTCCTACCTTAAGAAACAATTTCCATTTCAGATCAGCAGATTTGATACCTAAGCCAAAAGATGGTTTTTACGTTAGCAATTTTCGAATTGCAAAAGTTACTAAAGATTTGAAATCTGCTCTAATTAATGATGGTAAACTTAGTACTGTAGGTATTTATTTTGACAGTGGTTCAGATAATATTAAACCTGTTTCTCATAATTTATTGAATGAAATAGGTGTCTTGATAAAGAATGAATCATCATCAATATTTGATATTGTCGGTCATACAGATTCAGACGGAAGTACACAATTAAATCAAAATTTGTCTTTACAGCGAGCTGAAGCTGTATGTCAATATCTAATCAAAAATTTTAATATTCTTAAGAATAACCTAAACCCAATAGGTAAAGGTTCTGCAGAGCCTTTGGCAAGTAACTCTACTACGGAAGGAAAAGCGCAAAATAGGAGAGTTGAATTCATCAAGAAATAATAGCTAATCAAAAAATCTAAATATGAAAAAGATAACTCTACTAATTGTAACTATAGGATTAATTCTAAGTTGCAACAATCCGGATCAAGTGGGTGAGGAGGATTTGTTTTGTACATCAGGGGCTTCCGTATTAACTATTGATGACAGTAATGTATCTACGACTATAAAAAATAAAATCTATCAACCAGTATCTGGATCATCAATTATCCATATTAATCATTCAGATTATAATTCTGCTGGACGGATGGTAATTATTCCCGTTGCCTTCAGTGATTTGTCTGCAAATAATAGGGTAACTTCCGAAGTGATTGATCAGGTCTTTTTTAGTAGCGGAACTGGGAGTATAAAAGATTATTTCTATGAAAACTCCTGGGGACAATTTAATTTAACTAAAGCAGGGGCATCTAATTTAGTTAACATTAATAGGCCTAGGGATTATTATACTCCGGCTTCTGTTCGGGACTACACTCAAAATCCACAATTATATAAAGATATCTGTCAATTATCTAGTATAAATTGGGCAGAAATAGATCGGAATAACGATCGTATTATCACACCTAATGAAGCATTAATTGTACTTGTTTTTGCGAATGGAGGGGCAGGAGCCTGTAGGCCAAATGAAGTTTCTATCAGCTACAATGGTCAAACTTATCGAATTAGAAATCGCTTTGTAATCGTAGATTGTACAAAATCAGATGATCCGCGTGAAGGAATAGAAACGTTTTTTTATAATTATTCAACGATGTGGCATGAATTGGCTCATGGTTTCTTTGGATTGCCAGATCGCTATGGTGAGTATGCCGGAGGTGGTACAGGAGGTTTTTATGACATCATGGATGGTCATTACAGTAGAATGCATATTACAGTGGTAGATAAAATGAAAATAGGATGGATTAAGCCAAAGGTATTACTTCCGGCAAGTCAAAGAATTCAAAGAGGATTGCGCTGCTATTCTTTTTCCAATATCGAAAGTCATCCATCAGCAGTTGTCCTTTATAGTGCTGGCGCTCCAAATGAATGTTTTGTTATTGAAAACAAAAGTAGAAGTGGTTCAGCAAGAGATTTTAATTCAGGGATGCCTAGTGAAGGTTTGGCTATATGGTGGACTGATTTAAATAGTGGAGCGATACGATTAATCGATGCGAGTAAAATAGCAAGCAATATGCGGATAAAACCCCTTGATTATGGTATTCCCACAGAAAATGGTTTATTTCAATTTAATACAGGAGATAACCCTACAACACCTATCTTATTAAGAAACCAGAATGATCAACTCATTTTTACTTTAAGAGCAATATCACCTGTTGGTACTAACATGCAAGTAGAGTTATAGAGTTGACCATATCTTTTTACTTTGTCTTGTATAAGAAAGTGTACTAATATGTTATATTAATATCTACATCATATTTCATCGCCGGGTAATTTAATATCCGGCGCATTAAAGCCATTTGTCCGCATAAATAATCCTCTCTACCGACACACATTCCTATAAAATTCAATTTGTCTTCTTTAATAAATGGAATTTGCATATTTATTTCAAACATTTCTGCCAGTTTTTCATCATCGACCTCCAATAATGCCTGATAGACTTTGGATGAAATACTGTGAAAATTATCTTCTAATTGTTTTAATGTAGGGTATTGCGTATCCGGATTAAGTGCTTTTCCCATAAAAAAGAGATCCTGATAAGGATCATTCTCATTAACATCTAATACATGTGCAATACCATATCGCACGTTTACAAAATTTCCAGCCATCCAAACCAAGTGATTGGTTTTGTTGTCAATGCGTTTAAGTGCATCGTCTTCTGAAACACCCTCTAAGACATTAAAAAAAGACTGTGTATGCATTCGATATGCAGGAATGATAATATTTAATTGCGTTGATTTAGCTTTGTCCATGATCTTTATAGTTTATTTGGTTAATCAAAATTAAACCAATTTACTGAGCTAATACTTGACATATGGCAAGTTTTGACAAGCATCGCTTAATTATATATATTTTCTCGCCTATGCTATGTGTAACATTATCTTATTGTTTTTATGTCAGATTAAATCATTAATTTAGATATGTAACCAATTAGCAATCCTATGAAAACTCTTTCATACCGTTTTCCGCAACTCCACAGTATTCTCTTTCTTATTATCTTTTGCTGTTCCACCATCGTTGTTTTTGCTCAAACTTCATCAACAGAAGATCAAAGAATTATAAAGCTATATAATGAAGGAAAAAAGGAATATGATAATGGAATGCTTGATCATGCCTATACAAAATTTAATGAGATCTTAAAATTGAAGAAAATTGATTCTGTTTATTTAAGCTTGGCAAAAATCCATAACAAAGAGAAGGATTATGAGAAGGGAATGGAAATGATTAATCTTGCTTTTAATATGAAGCCTGAAAACCGCGTTGAATATTTTCGAACCCGTTCAGACTTATTTGCAGGATTAGAAAATTACCAAGCTGCTATTAAGGATTATGATTCCGTATTAATTAATAAGGTAGATTGTCCCGACTGTTTTATAAAAAGAGGTGAACTTTCGATGAACATCGGTTCATTTGATGAGGCTATTAAGTATTTTTCAAATGCTATTGAACTTTCAGATACATTGTCAATTGCCCACTTAAAAAGATCTACAGCTTATGTTCTCAAACAGGATATGGAGAGTGCTTTTAAAGATGCTGAGCAGTCTACGGCGTTAAATCCCAATAATATGGAACCCTATCAAATAAAAGGGCTTATTTATAGTTTGTCACAGGATTACCCTTCAGCAATTGCTGAATTAACGAAGGCAATTTCGATAGATTCAAATAATTTTGAAAGCTTTAAAAATAGAGGCAGTATGTTTTACTTTATTAAGGATTTTGATGCTGCATTAGAGGATACTAATAAAGCTATCAAAATAAAACAGAGCGATCCAAGCATATATACACAGCGAGCTTCTATTTATCTGACAAAGCAAATGAATAAGGAGGCTCTTGCAGACTTAAATACAGCTATTGAATTAGATCCTTCAGACTCAAATAATTATTATGGACGCGCTAGGGTTTACGCAGCATTAGGAAACAATGACCTTGCCTTAGCTGATTATAATACCATAATAGGCTTAGAACCACAGAATCCTAAAGTTTATGAAAGGAGAGGAGCGTTATTCCAGGAGATGGACAAAATAACTGAAGCCGAGGCTGATTTTGCCAAAGCAAGAGAATTGGGGATAAGGAATAAATGATTAACTGTCTTTCAACTTATCAATAGATTCAAATACGCCACTTTTTCTCAATAACCACATCCCTAATTTCTCTTCAGCCACCCCCTTCGTGATTTTATACGTAAATACTGGTAGACCTTCTTCGTCATTAGCAATATTCATTTTAAAGAAACCGACAGAATTTAAAGATTCCAATTGCTTTGATAATTCAGTAATATGAGAAGATACAATAACATACGGACCATCTATTGAAGCTAATTCCTCCATTACATCAAGTATCGCATTTGAAGCATCACTATGGTTAGTTCCTTTAAATAGTTCATCTAGAATAACTAATGCATTTGAGTTTTTATCTAATTGATCAATAATGGTCTTTAATCGAATAGCCTCAACATAAAAATGACTATAACCTAGTTCTAAATTATCCTGAAGGTTGATACTTGTAAATAATCCGTCTATAAGGTCAGTTTTAATAGAATCAGCCGGAACAGGGAAGCCGATATGAGTTAGATATATTGCTGTTGAAATAGATTTTATGATAGAGGATTTGCCAGCCATATTAGCTCCTGTCAGAAACCATATTTTTTTGTCTTTAGATATACATAAATCGTTTTTTACAGGATTATTATAAAAAATATGATAAACTCCTTTCATATTGATTTGACCTGTTTGGTTTTTAGGGTAAACTTCAGGATAGCAAAAAGAATGTTCCTTTGATACCTTTGCTACTGCTAAGAAAGCGTCAATCTCATAGAAAAAACTAATTGCTTTTTTAAATTTAGGCGCTAATTCATAACGAATTAATCGATCAAAGTATTCAATATTGAAAATATTGATTCTAAGTTTATCAGCATTATATTGTTTATTCTTGAATATTCTTGATAAACATTCCTCCATCATCGTGACTATTTCTTCTATATCAGGATGATTTTGTTCTGCATTAATCTTTTTGTAGAAAGTTTGGCATTTAATGAGGAAATCAGCCGCCTCCTGAATGGATCTTTTTTTATAATAAAAGGTCGGTGATCGAACTCCGATGAAGTCCATAATCGTCAAAGATTGCATTCTTCCGGAATGTGAGGACTTAACATACTTTTCAAGGTCTTTTAAAATAACCCTATAAAATGGGAATTCCTCATCAGCAACAGGTTCAAGTCTTCTTATTTTTAATTGTCGTTCTTGAATAGCATTAATATCCAAAAGCGGATAAAAAAAAATATCTCTTAATAGGTACATTCCCCCTTCAGTAATCGTTTGGTCAAAAAAATCTAATACTGAACGATCTGTATAGGCGCGTAAATGTAGATCTCTTATCGTCTGTTCATCAATTAAAAACTTCTCTGCCATAGGTGTTTTCGAATTTACAAATATTAGCTACAGGAAAAAATTAGGTGTTATAATAATCCAATTTACATTTTTACACAATACTATAAAAGAAAACTTCTTTTTCATTCATTCTTTATTTGAATTTATTTGTGAAATTTAATATATTTATGATATCATTATAATATCAAATTAACCAATTAAAAATATGGAAAAAGTTATTAAACCAACATCAGGATACTTAGCATTAGTTGTCCTGTTTATCACTATTTTAGGAATAATATTTTCATTTATTCAAATCGCTGCAAAAGCAGAGGTAGGGTACATTATATTACTTCCTATTTTATTTATAATTTTTGTAATCATTGTGAAAGGATTGATTATCGTTAATCCTAATCATTCAAGGGTCTTGAATTTATTTGGTCGATATGTAGGTACGATTAAAGCCAATGGTTTATTTTTTATTAATCCCTTCTATACTGCTCAGAGAATCAGTTTAAGGTCTGAAAACTTACAAGGACAGACGTTAAAAGTAAATGATAAACTGGGGAATCCAATCGAGATTGCTGCAGTTATTGTTTGGAAAGTAGGAGACACTTATAAAGCAGCTTATGAAGTACAGAGTTTTTCAGATTATGTTCGCGTCCAAAGTGAAGCTGCTGTCAGACATTTAGCAGTAAGTTTTGCTTATGATAGTTTTGAGGACGAAAATGCTGACTTGACCCTTAGGGATGGTGGTGAAGATGTAAATAAGATCTTAGAGAGTGAATTATATGCGAGGTTTTCTAAAGCGGGTATTATAGTAGAGGAAGCAAGAATAACGCATTTAGCGTATGCTCCGGAGATTGCAGGAGCAATGTTACAACGTCAACAGGCTTCAGCTATTGTTGCCGCAAGAGCAAAAATAGTAGAAGGTGCTGTTGGTATGGTTGAAATGGCTCTTCAAAGACTCTCCGAAAAAAATATTGTGGAATTGGATGATGAAAGAAAAGCTGCTATGGTGAGTAATCTGATGGTTGTTTTGTGTGGAGAGAAAGCTGCCCAACCAATTGTAAATACGGGAACCCTATATAATTAATAGGTTCAAGTTGAAAAAGTGAAAGGATTTTATGAAAAAGAATTTTGTGATAAGGGTAGATGAAGAAACTTTTAAGCTGTTGGAACAATGGGCACAAGACGAATTCAGAAGTGTTAACGGGCAGATTGAATTTTTAATCCATCAGGGTTTACAGAAAACAGGAAGGATGAAAAAATCTAAAACCATTAAAAATATAAAAGGATCAGTCGGTAAAAACGACTGATCCTCTCTAGTCTCTTCGAATATATTCCCGATCATCATCGGACAAATTCTTATCATTTGGATTTAAATAAGTATCGTCTGGAATAGATACCTGTGGATTGCTTACTGTATATTCTTTAGGATGTTTTGGTTTTCTCCTAAATAGTATTCCACCAACTACGACCCCTAGAATAAAAAATATCCCTAAGATAATTAATTTAGAGGTCCTAATCTCTCCGAATAACCAAAAAGAAGCCTCTTCCTTATTGTTAAATAAAACAATTGCCAGAAAAGCTAATAAAACGGCTATGATAATGGTCTTTGGTTTCATAATTCTAAAATTAAAACAAAACTATAAAATTTAGTGCGTTTTACAATATTAAGTATAAATAGTCTCTGTTCTAGTTGAAAGTTCCTATAATCAAAACGGATAATAATATTTTTACTATTTGGTATTGATTCAAAATTAAAACATAAAAACTATTTTAATAACCTAATAAACCAACATTATTTACTTAATTAAACAGTTGTAGCTATAGTATTAGAAAACATTAAAGGGACCAAAACGTTATCTTTAAAAATATAACTCTGTATTTTAACGTTTATATGATATAACAACTTTAAATAAACATTTAGAAATTGATTAAAGACTTTATTGGGAATACTCCTTTAAGTAGGAACGACTATTTATCAAAGAGGTATAAAACAAATATTTTAATAAAAGAAGAGTACTATAACCCGGGTAAATCTTCTAAAGACCGTGCTGCCTGGTTTATGGTCGAAGATGCTATTAAAAAAAATAAAATTGTCGAAGGTGGTACTTTTGTTGAAGCAAGTAGCGGTAATACCGGTATCAGCATAGCTCTAATCGCTAAGAAACTTGGCTACAAGGCTAAAATCTTTGTTTCTTCAAGCTGTTCTGATGAGAAGATAGAGTTGTTACAATCTTATGGAGCAGAGGTTGAACCCTGTGACAATTCCAATGGACTTCATGTTTTCAATTCAACCCAATATTTAGCGCAATCTTATAGCGCAAATCATCCCAACACTTACTTTACAAATCAATATTACAATTCAAATAATATTAGAGCACATTATAAGACAACAGGACCTGAAATTTGGGATCAAACTAATGGTGAAGTGACGCATGTATTAGTTGGAGTAGGCACAGGTGGATCGATCTCAGGATTGGGAAGATTTCTTAAAGAGAGAAAAAAAACTGTTAAAATCTGGGGAGTTGAACCTCTAAACTCAGTTTACAAATTATATATGAATAATATACCCATCCCGGATGAAGATATAAGATTTGATGCGATAGAAGGAATTGGTAGAACATTTATTCCCGGAGCATTTGATAAAAATGCAGTGGATCATATTTTTCAGATTAGTAAAGAAAAAACGATAAATATGGCTCAATTGTTTCGTGAAGAAACTAATCAATTATTAGGATTTTCTAGTGCTGCAGTTGTTGCTGCTTTAGATGAATATATTGAAAGTATGAGTTTAAAACCAGATGACCAGGTTGTATTGTTTTTCCCGGATCATGGAAACCGCTATATAAATAAATTATATAAAAACCAGAAACCTATTGAATCAATAACCGATAATTATAATGCATCAATATAAAGATTTGGCAATCCCTATTGCTTGGCCAGATCAAACAGCAAGAGGAGATGAATTATGGATGGCTGTATTTAAGAAGTTAGGAGTTATAAAAAATCTTAATTTCAAAGTAGGTCATGCTGCTATTGTTCTAGTTGAAAGAAAAACCGGGACCTTAAGGTATTTTGACTTTGGGAGATATATTACTCCCAGAGGCTTTGGACGAGCTAGATCTAGTTTATTTGATCCTAGATTGGAGTTAGAAACCATTGCAAAGTTCTCTATAGATGATGAATTATTGAATTTAGAGGAAATATTATTGGAGCTTGAACAGAAAGAGTATGCCACACATGGGGGAGGGAGATTATTATGTTCATTATCTGAAGGTGTATCATTTCAAAAGGGAGTCTCCTTTGCTGAATCATTGGTGGATCAGGGGCCAATCTTATATGGGGCTATTGCTCCAAGTAATAATAGCTGTTCTCGTTATGTGGCACAAATTCTGGTAAACGCACTACCCAAAGATGATGCAAGAAGTAATAAGATATTGTTTCCTGAATGTCTAAAGGCAAGCCCTACGAGCAATGTGATAAATGCAGGTCTTTCAAGAGAAATCTACTGTTTTTCTAATAGTAAATTGGAAAGCTGGCTAATGGGACGTTGGGATTCTTTGAAATTTCAAGTTGAACTTTTGGAACCTAATTTCTCAAAGAAAAAGTCAAATATTTTGCCTTGTGATGAAATCCTAGGATTTATGGAAGAGCCGGCAAAACCAGCACATCTACCACCGAATGCACAATGGCTTGGTGGATTAGGTGAGGGCTGCTGGTTTACTTTAGACTCTTATTCTGATGAAATAGAAATAACCCGTTTTAATTATAAAGGCGAAATCGATTACACCGTCCTTTCCAATTCAGTCAGTGAATTCAACAACCAGCATAGTTATGAATTTAGTTATCAGGTTCATCATCAAAGACATATAATTAAACAAAACAATCAAGAAGTCTTATTTAAAACATTAGATATTAATAATTTAAGCTTAAAAAAATCTATATAAATATAATACAAAAAATGGAAGTTAAAATTTTAAAAGCCAAAATCCATACGGTAAAAGTAACCGAAGCGAATGTGAGTTATAATGGTTCCATCACCATTGATGCAGATTTATTGGATGCCGCGGGCATTGTAAAATATGAGCAGGTTTATATCAATAATGCTATAAATGGTAGCCGTATAATGACTTATGTACTCCCTGGGAAACGCGGTTCGGGTGAAGTTTGTATGAATGGTGGAGCAGCATTACATGCCAAAGTCGGAGACACCGTTCATATTTTAGCTTTTGTAAATCTTTCCCCAGATGAAGCGGAAACTTACCAGCCTACATTGGTATTTACCGAAGGAAATAATCAAATTAAGTCGGTAGAAAAGTACAATTACTAGATAAAATTAGATATATATTATAGGCTGTCTACGTTTCGTAGACAGCCTATTTTTTATACAATTTATTTACATAAACCGTTATTTAGAAGTTTTAAGACATACTTTTAATAGTTTTAGTATATACAAGTATAAATCTAGTTGAAATATTTGCCTAAGTTTAAAAATCACTGAAATCAGTGAGCTTTATTTTGGTTTTTTGTTTTTAACTTCAAAAACTGAAATTATAAAGGATCACACGATATAAAATGTTAATAATGAACAAGAAAATATATTTTATTACACTGGTCGTTCTACTTTCTTTCTCTCTTAGTTCTTGCTTCGATGTTGTAGAAGAAATTAATATGAAGACAAATGGAAGTGGTTCTATTGTAGGAACATTAAATATGAGTAAAAGTAAAACAAAAGTTGCCTCATTAATGAAGTTGGATAAAATTGATGGTTTCCATATTCCTAATCAAACAGAAATAAGACAAGAAGTAACTGCTATTGTTCAATTATTGAAGAATACAAAAGGTATTAGTAATGTCGATTATAAACTTGATTTTACCAATTATATAGCAAGTATTTCCTGTGATTTTCAAAACGTTCAGGCATTAAACGCTTATACTGAAACTTTATCTAAACACTTTAAAACGAAGCTAAATAGTTATTCAAGCTATAGTTATAATTCAGATAAGAAGACCTTTGTAAGATCATACAAACACAGTGCTGAAGCCAAGAAAGAATTTGATAAGTTAAATCCGGAAAATCAAAAATCATTTGGTCAAGCTTTCTACACAACTATTTATCGTTTTCAAAACCCCGTTGATAAGCAAAATAATGCATTAGGAAAGGTTTCTGGCAATAAACAAGCCGTGATGATAAAGGTTCCAATTACCACATTAATTAATGGTCAAGCCAATCTTGCAAACACAATTGTATTAAAGTAAATATAGTATTAACATAAATTATATGAATAGTTTGAAAATTGCTATTGCCGTATTGGCAATTAGTATTGGAGGAAAAGTACATGCCCAGGATCTACTAGCAAAGGTTCCTGAAGATTCCAAATTTGTTGTCGCACTAAATAGTAAGGGTTTTTTTAAACATGCCAATGTAAACCAGTTAAACAATATCTTTAAAAACGCCGGCATGTTTGATGCTGTCGCAAAGGATAATGAATCTTTTAAATCAGAAAACATTGAGGAATTCGGTATAGATTTAAATGCAAAATCCTATTTGCATTTAAATGTTAATGATAGTATTCAGTATTTCGGGGCGCTAATTCCTTTAAAAGATAAGGCACAATTCGAATCCATTTTACCCGAGGATAGTAATATTGAAGTCGTAAATGGACTAAATACCATTTATTCAGATGATAAGAAGCTACGTATAAGCTGGGATCAGCAAACAATTTATGTTTTAGGTGGCTCTGCAATGACGAACTACTTCAGTAGAGAAGATGTAAAGGAGCGATATGGTTTATTGTCATCACCGGAATACGATTGGACAGACGAAGCTGCAATTGCAGTACCAGATACCGTTTCTTCTTTGGATTGGGAAGCTTGGGAAGCTGATACTGCCGTTGCTTCTGCAGATTCTATTGCAGATTATTTGGATGTTGTAACTGAAGAGGCTATTGAAGCTGCAGAGGAGTATGATGAACTAAATGAGATCTCATTAGATTCTATTCCTTTTGACGCTCCGCCTCCTCCAATGATTACTAATGATGAATTCGATTACGTGGATTCAGTATTAGATCAAGATGAATATCAAGACGATTATTATCAGGCATATAGTAAGATAAATAACTACAACGATTCAATAAAAAATGAATTTGTGCATGATATGGTTAATGTAGAAATAGAAAGAATTATTTCCGGGAACTTAAAACCTTATAAGTCTAAAACTTTAAGTTCAATGAAAGACAATGAACTTGTGCGTATGGAGGTTCAAAAACTGGATAGTTTAATTACTTACTATTATCCGGCAGATCTTCTTTATGGGTATATGACTCGTCCAACTTTCAATTACGGCTATGAAAAAATTAATACTTCAATTTTAGTTGATGGTAATCAGATGAAGTTAGTTGGTGATGTGGTATTTGATAAGGAAACGTCTAAATATTACAAGGAAATGTATAAGCACAAATTAAATCCTAAATTCTATAGTTTTTTAAGTGATGATGCCTTAGGCTTTATATCTTTTAATCTGAATACAGAAGCATATATAAAATATATGCCAAGCTTGGTTAATCGTATTTATGGTGGGATGGATGTGAAATATTCTCAAATCATTGATTTAGCAACAACTATGTTTGATATAGTAGTTGATGAGAAAGCTATAGCAAAAGTTTTCAAGGGAGATAATCTTTTTGTATTAAATGGAGTTACACAAAAAGAAGTAAAATACATTGACTATGAATATGACGATGATTATAATTATACAGAAATAGAAAAAACCAAGACAGAAAAAGTACCTAATTATATGTGGGTATTCTCTTCAGATGATACCCGTGTTTTTGAAAAAATCATAAAAGTTCTTGAAAATGAAAGTGAAGTTATTAATCATGATGGCATCTTTGAAATTAAAAGCAGAGATGTGAAAGAACTAGCGCCATATATTTTAATGGGTCAAGGGATGGTGTTTTTGGGGAATGATTTAGATCAATTGAAATCCATTAAAGCGAATAACTTCAAAGGCAAAGGTGGATCTAAATATGTTTCAGTTGCAAAGAAAAATAGCGTTGCAATGCTGTTTAATACGAAGAGAATTCCTGGTTTAGTAGATGACCTTGAATTACCCGTACATCGCTCAATGTCTGGTGAAATTAAAAATTTAGCACAATATGGTGATCTTTATATTATAAGTAATGGTATGAAAGGAAATTCATTCAAATGGGAAGCTGGTCTGGAGTTCCCAAATACAAATGCCAATGCCCTCGATTTCATTCTTAATTCATTGTATAATATGAGTGAAGCATTAAAAAATTAACCTATGGGTTGGATAAAAAAAATACTACTCTTTATTTTTGGACTTATAGCCATATTGGCTATAAGTTTTTTTGCTTATAAATATTATCGTTCCTCAAAAGCCAATCAAATTAAAGTCCCGGAAAATACTTTCGCCGTCGTGAAAATTAATATTGATGATTTGTTATTAGAGATGTTTAAAAATTCCCTCTCTAACTACACTGATTATTATCAATCTAGGGAGGATACAAGTAAAATAAAAAGTCCTAAAATTTGGAATATAGGTCTAGATATTCCAGCTGTTTTATATTTGTTTACCTTAAGTGATACTTCATATCAGTATTATACGGTTTTGAATGTTAACAATAAAAGTAAACTTGAATCTTTCCTTACTAACCAATTAGGATTATCTGTGGATTCCACCTTTCAAAGTCAATCTGATGGCTTGCAAAAACTGCACAAAAAACATGTGACTATATTGTTGGGTGATAAAAAAATGGTACTATCTCTCGGAAGTAAATCTGCTGATAATACTTTAATGGATTTATTAAAATCTGATCAGCAGAACTGGTTTTTAGCAAATAGTCTAGGAGAGGAGGTAAAGGAAATAAATGATGGTGATCTGACGTATGTTGACAAAAATAAAAACTGGTCTAACCTTAACTTTAAAGATGGAATGTTTGAATTTTCGGGTTATTTTAAATCTGACTTATTTAGATTTCCTTCGGAAGCCTTACAGCGAGAAATTTCTAACGATAATATCTTGAGTTTCCAATTGAATACAGATTTGTCTCTTATCTTTAAAAACAGACAAGCTGATTTAGAGAAATTGAACCTTCCTGTGGATAGTATTTACCAATATGTAGGAAATTATGTTGATATAGCGTTAAAGGATAAATTGGTTCTTGAAAGGGATACTATTATCACATATGATTATGATGACAATTTTGAAATGATTGAAAAGAAGGAAGTTCAGGAAATCGAAGTGCCTGATTTATCATTTCATATTAAGGCATCCCCACATTTATTATCCTATCTACCGGAGAAAATTTTCTATAAATTCACAAAGACTCATTCTCAAGGGCTAATTAATCTTTCGACTAACCATGATTTAAAGCAGTCAGAGCAATATAATCCTTCAGAGTATGTATTGTTATTTAATTATGTCAATAAGCCCTTGTCTGCCCGATATTTAAACTGGTTGCCAAATTATGATAAAATAAATCTTGCTGAAATAAAAGGTACAGCAATATCGAGTAATGAATTAAATCTTTTTGGGAAATTCGAATTTAATAATTCAAGGTTGCATTCTTTTTATCAACTTTTAAAGGATTAATAAGGCTATGTTGTTTTATATGCATCGATGATATTTATTTATTTTGCAATTAAACACTTGGCTCAATAGTTGGTCAAATCTTTCAGAAATTTAAGAGATTAACTATGAAAAGATTATTAGGATTACTATTAATAGTATTTATGGCATTTAGTGTAACCTCGTGTTATACACATCACCCTCACGGTATGCCTCCAGGTCAGGCTAAAAAGAAATATGGTGGTAAATCCGCAAAACGTTATGCCCCAGGACAACAAAAGAAAAAATACAAAGCTAAAAAATCAAAGAAGAACAAATCACAACATCGCTATGATGTGATGTGGGGTAATTAGTTATAATTTTTTAATACCATATTTATTAATGATATTATAAATAAAAAAAGGTCCGTTTAATTATAAAACGGACCTTTTCTTATTATTGTTTTCGCTTATTCAGCTACAACTTCGAAAGGAATTTGCACTTTAACTTCTTTGTGTAAGTTTAAGTTAGCAATGTATTCACCTACAGATTTAGGTTCAGTTTCGAAAGTGATGCGACGGCGATCAACATCATAACCTTGCGCTTTAAGAGCGTCAGCGATTTGAATGCTGTTAACTTTTCCGAAGATTTTTCCTGTTTCACCAGCTTTGGCACCGATAGATAATTTTACCGATTCTAATTTAGCTGCTAATTCAGTAGCATCTTTCTTGATTTTATCTTGTTTAAACTGAGCTTGTTTGATGTTCTCAGCTAATACTTTCTTTGCAGAAGATGTTGCCATTACTGCAAATCCTTGAGGAATTAAATAGTTACGACCATATCCTGGTTTTACTACAACGATATCGTCTTTCTCTCCAAGGTGTTTAACATCTTGTTTTAATATAACTTCCATTATCGTATCCTCCTTATTTTAATGAATCAGTTACGTAAGGCATAAGTCCGATAATACGCGCACGTTTAACGGCTTGAGCAACTTTACGTTGAAATTTCAATGATGTTCCTGTTAATCGACGAGGTAAAATTTTACCTTGATCATTTACGAACTTCAAAAGGAAGTTAGCGTCTTTGTAGTCGATGTATTTAATACCGTTCTTTTTGAAACGACAGTATTTTTTACGGTTGTCCTCTACTTTAGGGGCAGTTACGTATTGGATATTTTCGTTTGCCATTAGTTTGCTACCTCCTCAGTTTTAGTTTCTGCCTTCTTGTTGAATGCACCGCTACGTTTTTTCTCGTTGTAAGCCAAAGCATGCTTATCTAGAGAGATTGTTAAGAAACGCATCACACGCTCATCACGTTTGTATTCAACCTCTAATTTTTTAATTAATTCACCTGGAGCCTTGAATTCAGTTAAGTGATAAAACCCAGTCGTTTTCTTCTGGATTGGATACGCTAATTTTTTCAAACCCCAATTATCTTCAGCGATAATTTCGGCTCCGCCTTCTGTCAAGATGTCTTTGAATTTTGCGATTGCTTCTTTCGCAGCATCTTCTGAAAGCAACGGGGTAAGAATGATTACAGATTCGTACTGTTGCATTTTGTAAATAATTATGTTTATTAATATTTCCCGTATTTATTTTAACGGAAGTGCAAAGATAATTATTCTAATCGAATTATTATAGAAAAGTATCAGTGTTTTACTTTTTTTAATTTGAACCTCGACCCATTGCTTAGTCGTGTGGCTTTTTAGCTACAATAGTAGTTAATTTCTTACTCGTTGTAGCCAGATATTTATCAGTTTTTATCTTTGTGCACGCAAAATTATCAAGGGAGTTAAAAATTGAATTTTATTGTTAGGATGCCCATTTGGGCTAAGGTGCTGGTCGCGATTTTTACAGGTGTTGTTATGGGGTTTTTAATCTTCAAGTTAATCTATTTTACTGTTTTTTCTTTAGCAGTTCTTCTTTAATTCTCTTTCACTGACGTTTTTAGACAATAGAGAATTATTACCATCATTTATTATTGATACAATCTTCGTCGAATATTGAATTTCATTTCGCGGTTGAGTTACCTTTTCTACTCGTTCATTTAGGCAACTTACCCGTTACTCACCCGTATCTTCCCCAATACTTTCCCGATTATAACCCAATTTAATTCGAATGATATTTGGGACAGATAAAACTGAATTAATATGAATATTTTTGATAAAAGTGGGATAAAGAGGGTTCTTTTAAGGAATAAAAAGTACCATAAAAAAGGCATCTCAGTTGTGAGATGCCTTTCAAATATTAATAACTGTTAAAAGTTTTCTTATCTATTATGCTAGTTTAGCTAAAGCTTCTTTGATTCTGCGAAGAGCTTCTTTTAAGCTTTCATCAGAAGCAGCGTAAGACAGACGGATATAATTGTTGTTTCCAAAGGAATCGCCTCCAACTGTAGCAACATGTCCGAAGTTTAATAAATATAAAGCCAGATCAGCAGAGTTACTGATCACATTACCATCCGGATCTTTTTTGCCAAAGAAAGAGCTGATTTCAGGGAAGAAGTAAAACGCCCCGCCTGGAAGATTGGTTTTAACGCCAGGGATATCATTCAGTAAGTCGTAAACTAATTGACGACGACGTGCAAACGCTTCTTTCATTTCCAATACACTTTCTAGTCCTTGTTCGTATGCTACGATTCCGGCACGTTGAGAAATAGAGCAGGTACCTGAAGTCGTTTGTCCCTGCATTTTTTCGTTAGCTGCTGCGATTTCTTTATTAGCTGCAATATAACCCAAACGCCATCCTGTCATTGCGAATGCTTTTGAAAATCCATTGACTATAATCACACGGTCTTTAATAGACGGGAATTGTGCAATAGATTCATGCTTGTCAACAAAGTTGATATGTTCATAGATTTCATCAGAAATAATGAAAATCTGAGGGTGTTTTTCGAAAACTTTAACCAATCCTTCTAATTCTTCTCTTGAATATACTGAGCCGGTAGGATTACAAGGTGAAGAGAACATGAAGACTTTAGATTTAGGCGTAATTGCCGCTTCTAATTGTTCAGGGGTGATCTTGAAATCAGATTCAATTGTGGTATCAATAAATACAGATTTTCCTTCCGCTAATACTACCATTTCTGAATAAGATACCCAATATGGCGTAGGGATAATAACTTCATCCCCTGGATTTACCAGCGTTAACAATACATTTGATAAAGATTGTTTTGCTCCAGTCGAAACAACGATATTGGAGATATCATAATCTAACCCGTTTTCATTTTTTAGTTTGTTTACAATAGCCTGGCGAAGTTCAGGATATCCCGATACAGGTGAGTAACGGGTCCAATTTTCATCCAAAGCCTTCTTAGCCGCATCTTTTACATGCTCAGGCGTATTGAAGTCTGGTTCACCTACACTTAAACTAATTACGTTAATGCCTTTAGCCGCTAGTTCGCGTCCTAATTTGGTCATCTTTAAAGTTGCTGATTCGGATAGATTATTGATTCTATCGGATAATATGGATGTTGTACTCATGATATTGCAAATATATTATATACTATTTATTAATGATGAGAAAAATGTAACAAAATATGATGTAACCTAACACTTTGTGAATATACGATCTTAAATAGTGCTTTGTGAAATAAATGATAGCTTTGTGTTCTAAATTGGATCTTAGATGAGGATAAAGTTTGATTGGTTTATATTGGCACTTTTGTTCATGATTTTCCTGGCTTATATCTACCCGGATGTTGCAGCCTATAATGATGGTAAATTCTTAGAAGTGTTAATGAGCTTGGGAGTAGCTTTGGTATTCTTTTTTTACGGGCTTAAATTAAGTTTTACAGAGATTAAGAGCGGTATGAAAAACTGGAAGCTCCATTTGTCGATTCAGCTTTTTACCTTCTGTCTATTCCCTCTATTAGTTCTTCTATTTAAACCTTTAGTTCATACTGAAACTCAAGAACAATTTTGGCTTTCTTTTTACTTTTTAGCGGCATTACCATCAACCGTCACATCTTCTGTTGTTATGGTCTCTATTGCAAGAGGAAATGTGCCCGCAGCTATATTTAATGCGTCAATTTCTGGTTTGATAGGAGTTGCCGTTACTCCGCTATTAATGCATTTCTTTCTTGAGGTTTCCGAAGTGAATGTTTTTTCTGAATTGTACATCGGCTTGTTATTCGAAGTGATATTACCGGTAATATTAGGATTGGTACTTCAGCCTTATTGGGGGAAATGGGCACACAGACATGGAAAAGGCCTGTCCAATTTTGATAAAGCAGTGGTGTTATTAATTGTATATAGTAGTTTTTCTGAATCATTTATGAATGATATTTTTCATACTATAGGAACAAGTTATTTGATAAGCTTATTTGTTGTGGTAGTCATTTTATTTTTTGCGGTCTACTTAATAATATTAGTTCTTGTTCGTTATGTATTGAAGTTTAATAGGGAAGATCGTATAACGGCTTTATTCTGTGGCTCTAAGAAATCATTGACACATGGAAGTGTTTTTTCGAAGTTTTTGTTTGCTAATAATCCTAAATTAGGGTTATATATATTACCGTTAATGATTTATCATGCCTTTCAAATTTTTGTAGTGACGATAATTGCACAACGGTTGGGGAATCAAAAAGATGAGAAATAGTTAACAAAAAATTAAAATTAGTAAAGTAAGAATTGCTTACTTTTGCGCTTCAAATTTTAGCTTATGACTAGGCAAATGAGATTGGTTTTATTGTCTTTAGTGACAGGTATCGTATTGATGCTGATCAAGTTTATTGCCTATTTTATTACCGAATCCAACGCGATTTTCTCAGATGCAGCAGAAAGTATTGTAAATGTAGTGGCTTCTGCCTTTGCCTATTACAGTATTTATCTTTCAGCTCAGCCAAAAGATCAAAATCATCCGTATGGACACGGAAAAGTGGAATTCTTTTCTGTTTTTGTAGAAGGAGGAATGATCTTTATTGCAGGTAGTATCATTCTTATAAAGTCAATCTACGGTGTATTCTCACCACAACCTGTGAGCAATGTGGAAGAGGGGATGTACCTGATCTTATTAACCTCTTTGATTAATCTCGGAGTTGGATTTTATTTAATGAAAAGGGGTAAAGCATTACGATCCTTAACCATTGAGGCTGATGGTAAACATCTTCAGGTGGATGCAATTAGTTCATTTGGGCTTATTGGAGGCTTATTAATTATGAAGTTGACAGGCTTGGCCTGGATTGATTTGGCTCTTTCTTTTATTCTGGGTTTATTTATCTTATTTAATGGTTATAAATTGCTCAGGAAATCTATTTCAGGGTTAATGGATGAGTCTGATATAGAAGTTGTCGAAGAAGTTGTTGATATATTAAAAGAAAGACGTAAAACCGAATGGATTGATGTGCATAACCTGAGAGTTCAACGTTATGGTCAGGAATTACATATCGATTGTCATTTGACATTACCCAATTATTATACGCTGAATCAAGTTCATGACAGTATATCTGATTTTGATAAAGTACTTAATGATAATTTAGCATCTAAAACTGAATTTTTTATTCATGCAGATCCTTGCATGCCGGAATGTTGCTATTATTGCAATGTAGAGAATTGCCCTATTCGTTCAGAACCCTATACAACGCATATTGAATGGACTACAGTAAATGTGACCAAGAATATGAAACATTTTAGAGGGTAGCTAATCGATAATCATTTTAAAGTTTCCCAAAAAATCCATAATTTGTAATAATTAAGGACATCTCACTGTGTCCTATTACCTTTTATATTCATTCCCATGAAGTTTTATAATATAATTTTTTATTTGGTTATGACCGTTCAATTTGCCTTTGGACAGTCTGACAAAATTCAAGTTGAGGAAGTTATTGATCAATGGCATGCAGCGGCAGCTAAAGCTGATTTTAATACTTATTTCACATTGATGGATTCTGCGTCTGTCTTTATTGGCACTGATGCTACGGAACGTTGGAATAAGGAGGAGTTCATGCGTTATGCGAAACCACATTTCGATAAGGGGAAAGCTTGGGATTTTACAAGTTTAGAAAGATTTGTGGATTTTTCTGAAGATGGCAAAACCGCATGGATAGATGAATTGTTAGATACTCAGATGAAAATTTGCAGAGGTTCGGGGGTGTTGGTCAAGAAAAATGGCAAATGGTTGATAAAACAATATGTACTTTCGATGACAGTGCCAAATGATTTAGTTGATAAAATAGTGCCCTTAAAGGCAGCTAGTGAAGATAAGATAATAGAACAATTACAATTAAAATAAGGTATACTATGCTAGTAAAACACGAAGAAACAGAAAATAAAGGGATCTTTTTTGCGGAAGAAGATGGTAAGAAGATAGGAGAGATGACTTATTCTAAAGCCGGACCCGGAAAGATTATTATTGATCATACCGAGGTTGACCCGGAAGAAAAAGGAAAAGGCATTGGTTCTGTCTTATTGGAAAAAGCCGTAGAATATGCTAGAGAGAATAATACAAAGATATTGCCACTATGTCCATTTGCAAAGGCTCAATTTGATCGTGATGTTAACATAAGGGATGTATTATTTTAAGATAAATGTATAAGTTATAAAAAATGAAAGCTATAGTAATAGGGGGGACTGGAGCAACAGGTAGAGAGTTGGTGCTTCAGCTTTTAGAGGATAAAAGAATTGAATCGGTTACTGTTCTGGTGCGTCGGTCATTTTTTTCTCCGGACAGTAAATTGATTGAAATAATAGTTGATTTTGATCATTTGGAAGACTATAGTGATTATATCATGGGAGATATTGCATTTTCTACATTGGGAACAACATTGAATGCTGCAGGTAGCAAAGAAGCTCAATGGACGGTGGATTATGATTATCAATTGAAATTTGCAGCATTAGCAAAACAGAATAAGATAGAAACATTCGTTTTATTATCTTCTGCCCAAGCAAACCAGGAGTCTCGTTTTTTTTATATGAAAATGAAAGGCCAATTGGAAGAACAAGTTAAAGCATTAAATTTTTCCAAATTAATTATCATAAAACCAGGGCCAATAGATCGACCAAATACCGATAGAGCGGGGGAAAAATATACAATAAAGACCCTTAAGTTTTTAAATAAGCTCGGAATCTTTAAATCGTATAAACCTATTAGTACAATATCATTAGCTAAGGCAATTGTAGATTCAGTTTTTAAGGATAACCAAGGGGTAGTCAACGTTTATAACCCAAAAGAGATTTGGGAAGATTTGGGAGAAAAGATATAAAATCTATTATAAGCGATTGAATATCTATTGAAATTGGACAAAGATTTTTGTCCAATTAGCATTATTTTGGCTTTTGTAGCTATTTAAAATTCATTTTGTTATCTTTAGGCGAATTTTAAAAAGGGGATAATTATACCTTTTGAATTTCATTCATAATTGCAAAATAATATCATTTCAATAGAAAACTATGTCATCTAAAATCATTTACACAAAGACAGATGAAGCGCCTTTATTGGCAACGTATTCATTTCTACCTATTGTTCAAGCATTTGCAAAAACAGCAGATATTGATGTAGAATTAAGAGATATTTCATTAGCGGGACGTATTCTTGCTAATTTTAACGAATATTTGACTGATGCGCAAAAAACTAATGATGCTTTAGCAGAATTAGGTCAATTAGCAAACACTCCTGATGCAAATATTATTAAGTTACCGAATATTTCAGCATCTATCCCACAGTTAAAGGCTGCCATTGCTGAATTGCAAAAAGCAGGGTATAATATTCCAAATTATCCTGATTCAGCAAGCAATGCTGAAGAGGAGAAAATTAAAGCTTCTTACGCTAAAGTATTAGGTTCTGCAGTTAATCCGGTGCTTCGTGAAGGAAACTCCGATCGTCGTGCACCGAAAGCGGTAAAAAACTATGCAAAAGCAAATCCTCATAGAATGGGCGCTTGGTCGGCTGATAGCAAAACCAAAGTTACTTCCATGCAAGATGGTGATTTTTATAGTACAGAGCAATCAGTTACTTTAGAAAATGATAGCCAATATAAAATTGAATTTGTTGGATCAAACGGAGAATCAAAAGAGTTAAAAGGTCTTGGAAACTTGAAGGCTGGTGAAATTATTGATTCATCGGTTATGCATGTTGCCAAATTAAAGGAATTTGTTGCACAAGCAATTCAAGAGGCTAAGGATTCAGGTGTTTTATTATCAGCACACTTAAAGGCTACGATGATGAAAGTTTCTGATCCGATTATCTTCGGTGCTATCGTTGAAGTTTACTTTAAAGATGTATTCGAGAAATATGGTTCGTTATTTAATGAATTAGGAATTAATAAAAACAACGGTCTTGGTGAGGTTTATGCTAAAATTGCAGGAAATGCGAAAGAAGCAGAGGTAAAAGCAGCTATTGATGCAGCCATTGCAAACGGACCAGACTTAGCAATGGTGAATTCCGATAAAGGAATTACAAACCTACATGTACCTTCTGATGTTATCGTTGATGCTTCAATGCCTGCAATGATTCGTATTGGTGGTAAAATGTGGGATAAAGACGGTGCTGAGCGAGATACCCTAGCGGTTATACCTGATCGTTCATATGCTGGAATTTATGAAGCAGTTATTGAAGATTGTAAAGTAAATGGTGCTTATGACCCTAAAACGATGGGTTCTGTTCCTAACGTAGGATTAATGGCGCAAAAAGCAGAAGAATACGGATCCCATGATAAAACTTTCCAGGCAACAGCAAACGGAGTTATCCGTGTAGTGGACAACAATGGAGTGGTTTTAATGGAACAAGCTGTTGAGGAAGGTGATATTTTCCGCATGTGCCAAACAAAAGATGCTCCGATTCAAGATTGGGTTAAATTAGCTGTTAACCGTGCTCGTTTATCAAATACACCTGCTATATTCTGGTTAGATGAAAACCGTGCTCATGATAGAGAGATTATTAAAAAAGTAAAAGCTTATTTACCAAACTATGATACCACTGGTTTGGATATTCGTATTTTATCTCCGATTGAGGCAACGAAAGTTTCTATTGATCGTATCCGCAAAGGAGAAGATACTATCTCCGTAACAGGAAACGTATTACGTGATTACCTAACCGATTTATTTCCAATTTTAGAGTTAGGAACATCGGCAAAGATGTTATCAATTGTTCCATTAATGAACGGTGGTGGTTTATTTGAAACTGGAGCAGGTGGTTCAGCTCCAAAACACGTAGAGCAATTTTTGGAAGAAGGTTACTTACGTTGGGATTCATTAGGAGAATTCTTAGCGCTACAAGCATCATTAGAACATCTGGCACAGACTCAAAATAATTCGAAAGCTCAAGTGTTGGCAGATGCTTTAGATGAAGCAAATGCTAAATTCTTAGCTGAGGATAAATCTCCTGCTCGTAAAGTCGGACAAATTGATAATCGTGGTTCTCACTATTACTTGGCTAATTATTGGGCTGAGGCACTAGCAAATCAGACAAAAGATGCTGAATTGGCAGCTAAATTTGGTGGATTGTCAAAAACGTTAATTGAGCAAGAAGATAAAATTAATGAAGAATTAATAGCTGCTCAAGGAAAAGCTCAAAATATTGAAGGCTACTATTTTCCTAATGACGAATTAGCTTCTAAAGCAATGCGTCCTTCAACTACTTTAAATGCAGCAGTAGATTCGTTCTAATTGTTTAAAGTAGATCAGGCTTATTGAATAAGCGGGATAAAAGCATAAAGAAAGGTGTCTCTGGCACCTTTCTTTATGCTTTTATTTTTTGAAATCTCTGATTTAGTTTTCATTAATAATGATATATTCCTTATTTTTAAGATTATAATTAATGTAAACCTAATCCATGAGCAATAAACAAGATAGCAGAAGAAAATTTTTACAACGTAGTGCTTTGGGTGCTGCAGCCGTATTAACGAGTTCAAGTTGGTTAAAAGCCTCCGACAAAAGTGATTTTATAGAAAAAAAAGCCGATCAAAATAGTTTAAAGTTAGGAATGGCAGGATATAGCTTTGTGAAATTTAAACTTGATCCGTCTTTGGCGATGATGAAAAGAATGGATATTCGATATCTATGTATTAAGGATTTTCATCTACCCCTAAATAGTACCCAAGAACAGATAGATGCTTTTCATAAGAAATTAGCTGAATCAAACGTGACAGGATATGCGGTTGGTCCGCTTTATATGAAGACTACAGAAGAAATAGATAAAGCTTTCGATTATTGTAAGCGTGTGGGCGTTGATTTAATGATTGGGGTACCTGAGATAAAGGATTTACCTTATGTAGCAGAAAAAGCTAAGGAATACAATATTAAGTACGCTATTCATAATCATGGTCCCGAAGATAAGATATACCCTAACGCTACCGTTGTTTGGAACCATATTAAGAATTTGGACAAGAATTTAGGCTTATGTTTCGATATGGGACATAACATGAGAGATGGCCAGGATCCGATTAAAGATTTAGTACGTTATAAGGATCGTATTTTTGATATACATTTGAAAAATGTTACTGCTGCGGATGCTAAAGGTTCAACATGTGAATTAGGAAGAGGAGTAATTGATATTCCTGCATTCGTAAGAAGTTTGTTAAAGATTAAATATCAAGGGTGTTGTAGTTTAGAATTTGAAAAAGATATGGATGATCCATTGGCTGGTTTAGCAGAATCTGCCGGGTACTTTAGAGGTGTGTTAAGCGCTGTCTAACGTAAAATAAGTATTTCTTAAAGGGAATGTGCTAGTACCACATTCCCTTTTTTGTTTAATTACCTATGGAAACCCATTGGATATACCGAAACTTAATAAGTCCGCATTTGTTTATTATTCAAAGAAGTTAACTTCTTAAGTTTGAAATTTATTAACTTGTATGATGTAAACCTTTGCGTATGAAACTATTTTTATTTTTTATACTGAACTTATTGTTCTTGCAAAGCTATGCACAAAGGAGTTTTTCATTAATCCATAATTCTAAAAATTCATTTAAGTTTGAACTCAACGGAAACCTGGTCATTGTTCCTGTTAAAATAAATGGGGTTGATCTCTCATTTCTTCTGGACACAGGTGTAAAAGAGACTATTCTATTTGCTACTCCTCATGATTCAATTCCATTGGAAAATGTAACAAAAGTTAAATTTTCAGGAATTGGAATAGAAGACGGAGTTGAAGGGGTGATGTCAGTAGGAAATGATTTTAAGGTAGGTGGTATATTGGAAGATAGTACTCATAATATTTTCGTAATTGATGCGGAGGAGTTGGATATATCAAGTCATGTTGGGATTCCTATTAATGGAATTTTGGGCAGTAGATTGTTTGAAGATTATTTAATAAAAATAGATTATTTGAAGACTAGAATTTCTATTTTCGATTCATTTGAATATCCAAATAAGTTGACTCGAAAATTTACAAGGGTACCCATTCAGATTGAGCGGAGCCGTCCTTATGTTTATATAGATGCTGATGTAGGTGATCGGAAATTGACTCATGCAAAAATGCTGGTCGATATGGGTAATTCGGATGGACTATTGATATTTCCGTTTTTATTGGATTCATTTCAGATTAAGAAGCCTAATATTTATGATTTTATAGGGAGAGGGTTTAATGGGTTGATTTTTGGTAGGAGAAATCGGGTTGAAGGCTTTGAGTGGGCAGGATTTTATATTAAACATCCCATCGTATCATATCCGGATTCAAATGCAGTCCATTCTGCTAAACTTGCCGAAAATAGGATAGGATCGATTGGGAATCAGGTTTTGCAACATTTTGATGTGCTAATAAACTATCCTAAAAATGAGATGTTCTTAAAACCTAATCGGAATTTTGGGAAGAAATTTCAAATCAATATGTCTGGTATGGAAATTAAACACGATGGTTTGGAATGGACGAAAAGAAGAATATCGGCTAATATTGGCAGACGTGATTCCGAAAATATTAATGGCGGAATTAATGTTTTTAGTCAGGAAGAGTATAAATATGAGTTTTCGCTGAAACCAATCTATAAAGTTGCCAGTGTAAGGGCGGGATCTCCAGCTGATGAGGCAGGCGTAAAGATAGATGATGAAATTCTGAGAATAAATGGCTCAACTGCACAAAATCTTAAATTGGATCAGATAATGGCGAAATTGCAGCATAGGGAAGGAGATGAAATAAAACTGTTGATAAGAAGAGGGGAAGAGGACAAAAGTTTTGAATTTATTCTGAATGATCCAATTCCATATAGAAAGAATTAAAAAACCCTGAGGATTTCTCAGGGTTTATCATTTATTCGTTAACAACTCCCATGTTGCTAAATTTATCTATTCTTTCTGCTACAAGTGTAGATTTATCTTTAGCAGATAATACAGCTAAATCTTGTAAGATTTTATTTTTAACATTTAAAGCAGTTGCTTCAGGATCTTGATGGGCTCCACCAATTGGTTCTTCAATAATACCATCTATTAATCCATTGCCAAGCATATCTTCTGCAGTCAATTTTAGAGCTTCTGCGGCTCTTTCTTTTTGATCCCAGCTTCTCCATAATATTGAAGAACAAGACTCAGGAGAAATCACCGAATACCATGTGTTTTGAAGCATGTATACTTTATCACCAATTCCTATTCCCAATGCACCACCGGATGCACCTTCACCAATAACAATGCAGATAATTGGTACTTTAAGAACTGACATTTCCAATAAGTTTCTTGCAATGGCTTCCCCTTGACCACGTTCCTCAGCTTCTAACCCCGGATATGCACCCATTGTATCAATTAAGGTAACAACAGGTTTATTAAACTTCTCAGCCATTTTCATTAAACGTAGTGCTTTTCTATATCCTTCAGGATTAGCCATTCCGAAATTGCGGAATTGACGTTCTTTGGTGTTTTTACCTTTTTGGTGACCAATGACCATGACCGATTGACCTCCAATCGTTGCGAATCCACCAATGATCGCTTTGTCGTCACGTACATTTCGGTCTCCGTGTAATTCGATAAAGTCGTCACAGATTAAATCAATATAGTCGAATGTTTGGGGTCTATCAGGATGTCTGGACATCTGAACTTTTTGCCAGCCGGTCATATTGCTATACACCTCAACTTTTGTTTGCTCTAGCTTTTCTTCCAATTCCCTTACAGTAGCACCCATATCTACTTTAGTTTTTTCTTCTACTTGTTTTACCTTTTCTATCTGAGTCTGTAAATCAGCAATTGGTTTCTCGAAATCAAATGTTGTCTCCATATTTACCTGTTTGGTGTCATTTTAAGCGAGGCTAAGTTACTTGTTTTTTAAGAAAATTAAAATGTTTATTAATATACTAAACAAAGCCTATATTGTCAGCTATAAATTAAGTGCTGATAATGAATTATATAACAAATATATACCTCTGCTGGTTTTGTTCTAATAGTAAAAAAATAATATCTTAATCCACATGAATGCAAATGCAAAAAATACCCGACCGAAATTTCCCTTTGTTTTTGTCTTTAAAGTACTATTAGTAGCCTTATTGATTAGTTTTTACTCGATGTTTCCAAGTACCATTAAAGAGGTAGACTGGTTACCTCAGGCATTAAAAGGCGTGTTTTCATTTTTAATCCCCAGTATTATTCTTTCTGTTGCGCGCTTTATTATTATCATCCTTTATAACACACGTAATAAACAAAGACATGTTCGGGGGAATTTTGTATTAGGCGTAAACAGACTGACAGCTGTGTTAAATACGATTTTTGCTATCGTTGCCTTGATGATTACTTTTGGTATAGATCCAAGAGATTTTATTACGAGCTTAACAATTGTTGCCATGGCTATTGCCGTGTTATTCAGAGATTATATTACGAATATGATTAGCGGCCTAATCATTATGTTTTCAGAACAATTATCAGTAGGAGATCGAATTAAAGTAGGGGAGAACCAAGGTAGGATTATCGATATCACTTTTGCAAACATTGTATTGCAAGATGAAGAAGATGATATTGTTATGGTTCCTAATAACTATGTGTTTACTTCTACATTCATGAATCTTTCGGCCCACCAATCGAGTTTATTTACTGTTAAGTTTGAGTTGCCTTTAGAAGTTTCTCTGCATATCGAAGAATTGGAAGAAAGTTTGAAACTAAGTCTGATGACTCATCCAAATTTGGAAATAAAAGAAACTGATTTTAATGTAAAGGTAATGGAGATAGGGAAGGATTATGTTCGGTATAAATTGGATCTTCATGCTGCAACAAATAGTAACAGAATGCACCGGAATTTGGAAAACGAAATACTAAAAGAGATAATAAAATTTGAACGTAAAGTTCTTAAATCTTCCTAACTCTAATTCTCTTTATAAAGTGGTGAGATCCTTTCTTTAAAATCAGGTCTGCTCTATAACGCGTAGGAAGGATATTCTCGTGTAAGTTTGGTTTATTGATTTCATTCCAGATTTGGGTCGCCATTTTAATACTTTCATCTGTACTAAGATCTGCATATTTATGAAAGTAAGATGCTTCATTCTGGAAAGCTGTAGCCCTTAGAGATTCAAAACGCTCCACATACCAGTTTACAATATTTTTTTCATCAGCATCAACATATATGGCATAATCGAAGAAATCAGATACAAAGACTCCGTCTTTTCTTGAATTCACCTGAAGTACGTTAATACCCTCCACAATTAATACATCAGGTTGAGAGATTGTTAGTTTTTCATCTAATATATCATATTCCAAGTGAGAATATAAGGGGACAGAAACTTGGGATTTCCCGGATTTAATATCGGCCAAAAACTGAAGTAGCTTTTTGGTGTCATAACTTTCAGGGAACCCTTTTCTGTTTAAAATATTACGTTTTATCAATTCCTTATTGGGGTAAAGGAATCCATCGGTTGTCACTAATTCTACCTTTGGTTTACTGGGAAGCAGTGAGATAATTTTTGTTAATACCCTTGCTGTCGTACTCTTCCCAACGGCAACAGAACCTGCAATGCCAATTATAAAAGGTAATTTTTGTTGATTACGTTTAAAAAATATATTGCTTTTGGAATGTAATTCCTGAAAGTTATTTATATGTACTTCCAATAAATGGGCTAATGGAACATAAATCTCCTCAATTTCTTCTAAGGTTAAAGGTTCATTTAAGGCATGCAATTTTCCTAAATCCTTCTCTTGAATAGAATGGCTTAATTGACCGTTCAATCGTTTCCATTGTTCGCGAGTGAAGTTCTGGAAGGGGCTGGTGATTGTCTGTTCACTAATAGGCTCCATAGCATTTTATTTTTTCAAGTCGCAAATATACAATCCTGAACGATTTTTCTACTAAATTGTATCAATTAGATTACTTTCAATAATGACCGGGTGCTGTAACATCTTTTGAATCGGACATTTTTCACCGATTACATGTAATCTTTTTCTTTGGACTTCGTCCAGATCCCCTTCTATAAAAATATTACATTTTATATAAGTAGTTTGTTGCTGTTCACTTCTTTGGACTTCGCTTGAGACCTTTATATCGATTTTGTTTACTTTCCAGTTTTTCCGATTTGCATACATCTTCATGGTAATCGCTTTACAGGAACCAATGGATGAAAGTAACAATTGAGTAGGTGCAAAACCTTTATTTTGTCCGCCTAAATCAATTGGTTCATCTGCCAGGATACTTAGGTCATCATATGAAATAGTTGTGGTATAACTTTCTTCACCTATACTTACCAATACCTCTTTTGCCATATATCTGTTTCTTATTCTAAAAGTCCTTTAATTATTAATGATCCTGTTGCAGGATTAGTTGCTAATGGTACATTCCATAGGTCACATATCCGCATAAGCATTTGGATATCTGGTTCATGAGCATGCTTTCCTAGCGGATCTCTAAAGAAAATAATACCTTGGATTTTACCTTCAGCAGCCATAGCTGCTATCTGAGCATCTCCTCCTTTAGGGCCCGATAGTTTTAATTCTACTTCTAAACCAGTTTGTTGAATGTAAGAACCGGTGGTTCCGGTTGCTACGAGATGAGCTTTTGCTAATTCTTCCTGATGATCTTTAACGAAGCCAACCATTTCGGCTTTCTTGCCATCGTGTGCAATTAATGCTATTGTTTTTGCCATTTGAAATTATTCTTTACGATCATTCTTCAATCGCTTGGATAATATAATAATAATATTTCTACAAGGTGGTTTTACAATATTAAGTTTTTAATATTTTCCTTTTATAATTTATCTCTTAAAAATTGCCATACTGAATTTTGCTTTTTATTATTTTGTTTTTCCTTGTCTTCAATTAAATCGTGCACCAATGCATCCAATAGCATTTCATTATCGCTGATTAATTTATCTGCCAGAGAGACAATTTTTTGAATATTTCCTTTTGAGGCAGCATCTAGAGAAGGTTCTATAGAAGATAGGTTAGAAGGCTCAATTCGAATATAATTTGATGATTTTTGTATAGATCTGAAGAGTTGAGTTAGGAAATAATCATTGCTTTCTGAGGAACTACTGGTCATAATATCTACCAAGGCGGGACCAATAGATATGGCTTTTTGTTTCTTAAAGTCTTCATATCTATATGCGTTTTTGGCGATCCCAGTTCCCAGAGACAGGATATGTACATCATCAATTTTAAAGGTTTTGTATGTCTTTAAAACTTCTAATAAGGCAGTGATAGATGGATTGTGAGCAAAGACACCACCATCAACTAAGGGATAACGGGTCCCTGCGATGGAATAGATTTCGGCGACGGAGAAATAAGTTGGTGCGGCCGATGTTGCTCTACAAACGTCTTTTATATAAAAATCTCTAGAGTCACCGTGTGATATTGCTTTTTGTTGACGGAAAAGATGGTTTTTTCGAAGTTCAATGTTATATGCTGTCATGATACAGGGCTTTATGAGCTCACGAAGTCTTTGATCACCAAAATATTCTTCTAATATTTTTTCCAGTACATGTTCATCATATAATTCAGTAAGGAGGCCAAATTGGTTTAGGAAACGTCTCCAGCTACTCGTTGTGAAAATATCTGTTCCATGTTTGAGAAAGATATTCAGGGCACCTTGAGCGGAGTATTTAGGTTTCGAAGGGTCTTGTGGATCGGGACATAATAAAATGCTGATTAACATACCTCCTGAGCTTGTGCCAGCGAAGAAATCAAAATATTCTGATAAGTGGGCATCAGGGTTGCCGGTTGCTTTTTTTATTTTTTGTTCGAGGGATACGAGGATCATCCCAGGGATAATACCACGTATTCCACCTCCGTCGATAGATAATATACGTTTCATTTTGGCCTTTGCACTAAGTTAAAGAAAGGAAACTAGAAAGCTTAAAATATTTTGATTTTATGTGGGATTGAATGCATAAAAAGTTTATATTTGCCCCCATTCAGGAGAGGTGTCAGAGTGGTCGAATGAGCAGACCTGGAAAGTCTGTATACGGGATGACTGTATCGAGGGTTCGAATCCCTCTCTCTCCGCAAACAAAATCAAAGCCCGACGTTAGTCGGGTTTTGTTGTTTACAGAGGGTTTGTCAAACTAGTTTGAACAAATCTCTATAAACAACAAAACAAGGAGCGAAGCGGATAGCTTTGATTTTGTTTTAGCCTCCCCCAACAGGGATCATCGGAACGAAGTGGAGGTAGTCCCTCGCTCTTCGTAAAACAAATATTAACATATTTTTATGGTTGCCTATCTTTGGTATAACCAAATCAATTATTCTAAATAATATGTTGTTATTCACTATTATAGCCGTATTTTACTCTTCCCAAAAATCATATCGAAACAAAGATTAATCATCAGCTTAATAAATGAGTTGATCCTTCAAGTAAAGAAAATATAGAATATGTAAAATTCAAAGTTTTAGAAATTGATACTTTCCAAACTGGTGGGTTGTTTTACCAGACTACTACAGCAGACAGATCTGTATATAAAGCTTTTGAAATCGAAAGCATCAACACTATTAAGGTTATGTTTAGTAAAGATTATTATAATAATTGGCTAATTGAAATTCGTTTAGGATTTTAAGAGTATGTGGAAAACTTACTAATTATATTAGATTTTTTTACTAATTTTTATAGTTAAATTCGTAGTGATAGCAATGAAGCTATAGATAAAAATTTAAGTACCATGGGGAAGCCTTTATTAAATATGGATTTAATTAAATCTAAGATGGAGAAAATATAATGTTCCAAGCATGGAGAATTTCCAAAGGTTGGAATTAAAAGTCAAGATAATCTTACTGTACATGGCTGTTGTGAAGAATTTGTACAAGTGATTTACAAAAACGTTGAAAAAGAAATGGGTAGACAGGCCGAAGAAGCTTTTAAGAAAATGTTTAAGAAAGTAAAGCTTAGAAGATAATCTTTCACAATTCTCCTGCCACTAGTGGTGATTATTATTTAACCCAAAATTCCTAATTGATTTTTATTAAATTAGTATAATTATATACCTAGATATGAAAATTCAAACCCTATTATTTCTTATTCTATTTGGATCAAAATGTTATGGGCAAATAGATACTAATTTAATCTACCAAAAAGCTGATTACATAATAAGGTTGATAGAAAATAAAAATATTGACTCCTTACTAATCAATAGTACCGATTCCATTAGGTGTTTACCCTGTAAGGAGGTGGGCAACAAAAAATACATTAGCGCTACTTCATTTTTTACACAAAGGCTACAGGAAAATTTTTCTCCAAAATTAATTTCTAAATTAAAGAATGCCAAAAAGATGATTATTAAACAAAGTGAACCGTATCCCGCTTATGTTGTCTTTTATAAGATCATTAATAAAGGTGAAATTGCTCCTACCCATGAGGGTGTTGACTTTGGTATTTGGTTAAATATTGATAAAAATTTAAAATTTACAGCAATTGAAACTATCCCTTAAAATACTTTCTATTTACTTATAACTTTATCTCATTTTCAATCACATAGTAACTTTTATTCTCCACCAATCCTGTGTATCCTCTGCCTTTCATTAGCAGATATTTTTATTTCAAGTCCATCACCTCCGGATCTGGGAAATTCATACTTAAGTTTATTATTTCTCTTTTTAACAGATTTATAGTTCTTACTTGTATCTTCTTCACTGTTAAGGTATTTTTTTATTGACAAATTCAATATCTAACCACAATAAATCTTTCAGCTACTCTTTGCCAATTCTGTATCCTCTAGGCAAAGAGCTTTTATTATTATATTTGTTTAAGAACGAAAGTGTTAAATGCATAAAAAGAAAGGTCATTAAGTATGCTTTACTCGATTTCAAATACCGAATCCACAACGAATTTTCCCCTTAACAAAAGGAAATTATTGATGATACTTTCTGGAACTTTTCTCTCAATTATAGCTATAACAATTTTTCAAGACTTCTTGGAATCAAAGAGAAACGGCTATGCTTTTTACCTCTGCGAATCCCTGCTGTTTAAAACCATTTGGTTTTTGTTCATCCCGATATTAATGACACTGTGTCGAAGAATAAAGAATGTACCTTTAAATGGAGTAACCAAAATTTTGATATTCATTATTTCACCCATTATAGTCCATCTTTTCATTTTACCTTTTGTTGCTACTGTTTTATCTATGTTTTTCTATGAGGGGAAATACGATATATTCAAATTCTTTTCCTATACGATGGCACAGGATTTTTATAAATTGGTCATTGTCTACACAATCTTTGTGTTTGGTTTCAAATATTTTTCAAACCGAACACTTAATACAGCTATTGCTGAAAGTAAATTTACGTTAGACACAATAGTCATCAATAATGGAAAGGATAATGTGATTGTAAGGGTACAAGATATTGTGCAAATCACTTCTGCTACACCTTATATATCTATTCATCTTGAGGATAAGAAATATTTGCATTCGGAAACGCTGAAATCGATTTATGAAAAGTTAGACGCAAGTATCTTTGTCAGAATACATAAATCCACCATAATAAACATTTCAAAAGTTATTTCGTTCAAATCTCGATTAAATGGCGATTATGATTTGCAATTGATAAATGGAATTTCTGTGAGGTTAAGTCGAACCTATGCTACTGATTTTAAAAAGCAATTCAATACAGGTCATCGGGTTGGCATATAAACTCATCCGCTAAGACGATTTGATTTTCATACTCTTTTTTGTATCCATAATATTGTCGGTAAATATTAAAAAAATAACAAGCTATGGATTTGAAAATTAGAGTTATTCCCTTCTTGCTTTTAACGATTATATCGACTTTAACATCATGTCAGGCACAAAGTTCAAAAAAAATTGGCGGAGCCTGCGAGGGATGTGAAGCAATCTATGAATATGAAAACAAAATATTATCTCCAATTGATACCCTACCAGAATTTCAACAAAATGAACCCAAATTGAAAATAACGGGTACCGTTTTTAAAAAGGATGGAATAACGCCAGCAGAAAATGTTATTATCTATATATATCACACTAACAGACAAGGTATTTATGAAACCAAGGGAAATGAAACAGGATGGGCTAAACGACATGGGTTTATTCGAGGTTGGGTCAAAACGGGAAAAGATGGTCAATATACATTCTATACATTCAAACCTGCTCCTTATTCCGATAGTAGCGAACCTGCACACATTCACATCACGATAAAGGAATCTGACAAAAATGAATATTATCTTGACGAATATCTGTTTGACGATGATCCATTAGTGACTCAAAGCATAAGAAATAGATCAAAAAACAGAGGTGGTTCAGGAATTACTAATCCACAAGTTGAAAATAATATTTTGACCATTAAACGAAATATTATTTTAGGTAAAAACATTCCGAATTATGAATAGGATATATTATTTGTCTGTCTTTTTGTTCATGTTTTCTTGTATGGGAAAACATTCATCTGATGCATCAAAAGTGATAGTAAATTCCATAATTGAACCCATCGAAGATGCTAAAGCCGACACGATAAGAATGAATGTTCAAAAATCAGTAATCCAGTGGATTGCTACCGAAATGCGAGGAGCACGACATCGAAAAGGAATCGTTTCATTTAAAAGCGGATTTTTTCTAATGAGGAATGATGAATTAGTCGGTGGAAATTTCATATTGGCTATGGAAACCATTGACGTAACTGATATTCCAACACACGAAAAAATTGCTCGTAACAATTTACTTAACCATCTCAAAAGCGCTGACTTTTTTAATATTATTGAGTACCCACAAGCATCATTGGAGCTAACCAATATTCAAAAATTAGGTAGTGACAGTCTTAGAATTTCAGGGAATCTTTCTATAAGAGAAGTTACAAAGAATATAGAGTTTTTAGCACATCAAAATGATAGCATTTTTAGAGCAAACTTCACGTTTAATCGGTTTGATTGGAATATTGCCTACAAAGGAAGTTGGGCTGACAAAACCCTTGTGGACAAAGACGTCGAATTGGTAATAGAAATAATAACTGAACCCCACTTTTCTTGCCCTATGAAAAGTTTAAGGAAATAATTCCTTCATATCT
>JBEBRZ010000029.1:0-37056 GCA_040394615.1 Sphingobacterium mizutaii | reverse complement strand
TACTTTATAAAGTGCAGCAGCTGGTTCCTTCCATCCCTTTAAACTGGATACATGGTACCAAGGCATACCGTCTTGTTTAATAGCGTCTTTCCATCTTGTGGCATCGTTATCAAGCGATACACTCAAAACCGTAAAGCCTTTTTCTTTGAAAGCATTATAAGTTTCTACCACATGTGGATTTTCTTTTCTACAAGGTCCACACCAACTGGCCCAAAAATCGACCAAAGTATATTTGTGTTGACTAAGAACCTCTTTTAATGCAAGTTGTTCACCATCTGGCGTTGTGGATGTAAAATCTTTATAAGTTTGGCCAGTTAGCTCTCCCTTTGCGGCAAGCAAACGTTTTTCCAACTTTTTTCCAATTTCCGTTGATTTCAATCCAGCGTTCAATTTCTCATAATATGGATATGTTGTTTCATAATTTGTCACTCGACCATAAGCCGTTTTGTCGAGATAGTACAACGATACGTAGGATGCGGGATTTTCGATAACAAATTGATGAATTATCTCCTGCCTATGCTTGTTGTACCTATCAAGTCCTGCTAGCATTTGCGAAGTATAAGCCTTCTTTTCATCTCCTTCCGGCATGGTTTTCAATACTCCAAAGTCATGTATCATCTTTCTATTAGAGGGTCTCAGCTGCTTGGCCAATTTTTCGTGAGTTTCAGCCAATTCGTTGCCACTGATTTTGGCATACTGTATGGAGTCCTTGGCTACGACACGTATGGTTCCTTCAGACAAGAACACATCCATATAATTTTCCGTATCACCATGCTCAAAACTCAGCTTACCGACAGTTGGAGATGCGACGTCTCCTTTGATTTGAAAGCGGCCTTTCTTTACAGCGACACTATCATTAACTTTAATCGAATCGTTAGTATAATATAATCTAATAAACTGGTCATTATATTTTGAATTTACTTTACCATGAATGGTGAAAGTTTCACTTTGAGAAAAAACAGCTAATGGCATTATTGCTAATACAATGAGCATTTTAATAGAGTTTATTTTCATTTTGTTTTATTTTTAATTTAAATAATATATTAGTTTACAGCGCGCCAATTAACATCCTTGATTTTGATCATGTCGTCCCATGTACTATTTTCCTGCAGTAGAACTTCTACCCTATCTGGGTTTGTTCCAACTTTAAAGCGACGAAGTGTTCCTTTGTCCTGCTTATTGTAAGTCGCTATATAAAGACTATTTGTGAGATGATCCATTTGTGTATCAAACTTCAGCATCGTGATCTCGTCATTACCAAACTCCGGAAAGTTATAGATCTTTTCGAAACCTGGATTGTAATCATAAGCATATAGTTTATCAGCAACTGAATAGAATATTACGCTACGGTTTGAGGAAAAGGCATAGAAATCGGCCTTATCAAAATCGGTTGCCATAGCAGAAATAACATAAGCAGCACGTTTAGTTGGATTTGTTCCATTAGCATAGAATTTATAAACATGATGAGTGTTGTCGGCATCTTTCATAATCGCAAAAGAATTACCATTCGTTGATCCTCCATCGGTGTTTCTGGTATTTTCTGCATATACAATTGTTCGTCCTTCCGGTTGGTTCCAAGGAAAAGTGTCATCATCGTCAGCAAGCACTGTTGAAGTCGTACCAAGAAAATTTGTAATATTCATAAAGCGATTATTTTTAAGGTCGTACCACATTAAGCTGCTCATACTATTAATAGCATACAGCAGATAAGGTGCCGCCGGAATCCGAACCTCAGGATCTTTCGCGACCCTATTGACCGGATTATTATAATAGTCGCCCATGAGTACAGGTGCTCCGGCAAACACATCTCCACCAACTGTAACAAAACCTCGGTAGGATGTATTTCCGACCTTTCCTGTTTCTTTAATAATCTGTGGTGCAATTACAACTGGATGAAGTGCCTCCGCAGCAATATTATCGGAAATAAATAAAAGCCTACTGAAGTTATTGCTCAATGTTCCTTCCATTGTAGCACGGTCTAGATAATAAGATCCTGTTTTTGTCAAGACCCACATCTTCATTAAGGTTGCTGTACCACCTGTATGAATCAAGCTGACCGGTTCGCGTAAAGGAGGCAAACCACTATTGGACAAAATGTTCTTCATATGAAGGGTATCTGGAAGCATGGCTAACATTTCAGCCTCAGCAAAACCCTGCTCGTCCTCTCCAATAATGAGTAATCCACGAGAATAAGCTGTCCCTACATTAAGCTTTGAGTTAGCTATCCAATTAACTCCTGTCTCCTTATCACGAACTCGATAAAAAAGATTATATTCAATAGGGTCTAATATTATGGGATATTCTAGATCTCTCTTGACTAATAGTATCGATTGTCACAGGAGAAGTTCGTCGAAGTATCCATAAGTACTCGTATCGGGATGGGTCCGATTGGTCCATTGTGGCTTCAAGAATAGGTTTGATACGTAAGGTGTCAATACCAGAACGCACTAAGTAATTATCCTTAATTCCCTGTATTTGAAGCTCATTGATATCATGATAGTCGTAGTTGCCCAAATCTTTATTGCAAGCACTCGCCATTATCAAGCATATTAGTATAAAGGTATATTTGTATAATTTCATTTTCTTTATATAAATTTAGGTTAAGTACCAGGAACATAAGGAACTCCTAAAAAAGAAGTCCACGGCAC
Organism: Sphingobacterium mizutaii; assembly: GCA_040394615.1. GTDB lineage: Bacteria > Bacteroidota > Bacteroidia > Sphingobacteriales > Sphingobacteriaceae > Sphingobacterium > Sphingobacterium mizutaii_A. The sequence goes on along the minus strand of JBEBRZ010000029.1, from coordinate 34,408 downwards.
CGAACCCATCCACATCAATCGACCGTCATCTTCAAGCACAGGAGTCTTTTCATTGAAAAGACGAACCAAAATATCCGTTCCATCCGAAGAAATGAGCATCATTCGAGCCAAAGGCATACTATCAGAACTTGCAAAATCTTCATAAGATAGCCCCATGTGTTCTTCCATAAATTCCATCTTACGGCGTGTGAATACACCAAATAAGCCTGATTCACGATTACCATCCTGAATGGAGCCTGACCATTCTGCAGGTTCTACCATGATATCGCTAATGCGTAACGTATGCCTACTGGCATCAAACTCGTCAGTCGTAGCGCCACCATCAAGGGTGGGGATTGCATCCCATTCTGGAAAAGAAAACGCGAAATCTTTCGTGGGAACAAGTCGTAATCCAAGTGTTTTTGGTATTTCCTTCAGGTCTGGAGTTCGATTCAATCGTACTTTAATATTAGTAGAGATTGCCCCTGCAGGGATAGTCCATGAACGCTCAATAGCCTGATAGTGCTTCCCTAGAACAGCGGTTGTAGAATCCAGGTTAATTTCCACCTGGAATGTACGATCGAAATCTTTGATCGGACCAGTGATTGCAACTGGCACTAAAAACTCAACCTCTTCCATATTGATACGGACAAAATCTACATCAGTATAAGGTTGATATGGCCAAGATGTTTCTGCTCGATGATCGTCTCCGTGACGAACGGCAAAATAAACACCTTCTTCTCCTCCATAGTCCATGATATCTTTTTCGCAGCTAATAAATAGAGCGATAGACTGGAAGAAGGCAATGCATAGCAGTATTCGTTTCATATCGTTATTTTTTGCTTAAGTTCCGTTGTGATATCTCACTGTCAGGCAGTGGGACTGTATAATTATTTAAGACCATTGTTTTTTCAGGAAGCATGCTTACAGTAGCATGAGTCGGAATAGATTGATAGGAATTCCTTTTATAAAAATAGAATTGTTGACCTTCGCCTAGCATCTCCCGTCTAAATTCTTTACCAATCTCTAATTTCAGCGCATTATGATCCATGGGATACAAACTAACACAATTACGAGCCGTCCTTAACTGATTGAAATACTCGACTCCTTTGGCCAGATCGGGATGGCATTCTGCAGCGATTAACAATACTTCAGAAAGACGGATCATTGGCATCATATATCGCCCTGCTCCGTCCACGACATCTGCATACTTCATATTCGTTGTAGCACTGACTGTACCCGTAGATGCACTTTGCCATATTCTACGACGGTAATCGTTGGAGTCATCATATATAGAATTCACACGTGTTTGATTAACATCTCCGGCACTAAAAGATAATTTTTGGTCTATGGTCAGATTCACATCAAAAAGACGGGAATACATCTTCTGACGGTTAATATTGTATAACGCGAACATCACTTCCGTAGAGAACATTCGATCAGGCTTTTCTACACTGGTAGCATTTGCAAAAGTAACGTATGGAAAGGCCGTTTTCGAGGGGGATTGAACTTCATCTAATAATTCCTCAGCCTGTACTAAGGCATCTTCCTTGTTGCCTTGCCATAGATAAGCACGGGCTAACAGTGCTTTTGCTGCATAATAATTTAAACGATATTGACGGTAATAAAGATCGTTTGATCCATTGGGATTACTCCCATTTCGAACACCTTCTGTGCGAATAGGATCGGTATCTTCCAGCAGATTCAAAGCTTCTTTCAGGTCTTCTAATACCTGAACCATAACTTGTTCTGAACTAAGCAATGGGGAGACATCGTAACTGACTTTGCTGATATATGGAATGACTAGTTTAGTTTTATTCTCCTCATTATAAATAGGACCAAAGAGACGAAGCATATCCAGATGTAATAGTGCCCGCAATGCTAATGTTTCTCCTTTGATGATCCCATAATAAGGTTGCGGAAGTATCTCAGTAGCTGAATTTCCGCATTTTTCCAAGATAACATTACAATTGGCAATCAATTCGTAAGCTTTGCTCCATATTTTGTCAAAGGTAATTTTCACATTTGCGTCGGTATAGGCAAAGGTTGTTACCTTCTGATAGGGATTAGTAGTGCGATTCAGGAAGTAATATTGAGCAAGTACATCTACGCTGCCTGCGGTCATGTGTTGCCCGTATAGATTTTCGTGAGCCATTTCCACATATACACCGTTTAAGGCTTTCAGATAGCCTTCTTTTTGTTCAAAGAGTTGGTCCTCCCCTAGACGATCAGTAGGTTTAACATTAACCCATTTGCTGCACGAAAAAGCAAACAAGCTAAGAAAGAGGATAGTTTTTATGTTATACAATTTTTTCATGTGTAGTTGTCTTAAATTTAAAAGCGGACACCGGCCGAAAAGGAAACAGATCGCGCAAAAGGATAATCTATACCTCGTTCATTTTTAATGGTAGAGATATGAAATATATCGTTCATATATGCTCGAAACATAAAGGATGATGCATGGATAGATTTTAACCACGCTGCAGTAGTACTTTCATAACTTAATGTAAAAGATTCGCCAATCAGCATATTGTTGTCTGCCACAAACCTTGAAGACATTGGCGTTAGTTCCGTACGAGAGATTGCCTTAAACTTAGCCTCATCACCTGGTTGTTTCCAACGATCGTACAAAGCTCGTTTATCCTGATTTAGTGCGACGCTTCTGGCAGATATGTTTTCAACTTTTTCATAAAGAGTTTGCATGAATGCTTGTCCACCGATACGGTATCTCAAAAAGAATGATGCTGTAAAACCTTTGTAGAAGTAGCTACTCCCCAGCACTCCATCCAAATCATGATCACTATTACCAACCACCACTTCATCCTGATAATTGTGTACAAATGTTTGCTGATTGTTCTTATTCAAAAAGATCTCACGACCCGTAGCCGGATCGATACCTGCTGAGCGAACAGCCCATAAATCCGAAGGACTTCCTCCATCATAGAAACGCACTAGATTTCGACTTTTGTTAAGCTCATTAAAATTGTTTAACCGATTACCTAGGTTGCGATACTCTGCTTTTAGCTGTCTCATATTGAGATTTATACGCCAGTTCATATTGGGGCGCTTGATTAATGCATAATCTGTGCTGATAGTAAATCCTCGTGTTACTTGCGCACCCATATTTTGAGCTACCTGTGTTACCCCTGTTGAGGAAGGGAGGGTAACAAACACTAACAACGGATCAGTACTCTTCACAAAGTAGTCTGCATTTAAACGAAAGCGGTTATCGAAACCACTGACATCAAAACCAAGATTACGATCCAGGGTGGTCTGCCATTGAAGATTTCTATTTCCCATATTGCTAATAATAGTGCTAGCTCCAAATGGATTACGGTTTTCGTTGTTGTAACGATATATACGCATGGATATATAATCATCAAAATTTTGATTTCCCGGATTACCGATTGATCCCCGAAGGCGCAACTGATTGATCCATTTTTTGTTTTTGATCATGCTTTCATTATGAATATTCCAGGCCAAACCAAGTGACCAGATATTAGAAAACTGACGGTCAGATCCATATACAGACGAACCATCCGATCGTAGGGTAGCATCCATCAAATACCGTTGATCATATGAATAGCCCATATTCATGAAAACACTTGCGCCACGACGTTTGGACTCTTGATAATCTGCACGCTGCCCTTCTGGATAACCTAATGCAAAATTGGGGTTAGAAAACTCATCATCGATAAAACCGCGTACTTGAAATGCACTTTGTCGACCGGAGGCCTGCTCCAAACGTCCTCCTACAACGGCATTAAGCATATGCTTTTCTGCAAAGAGCTTTCCATAAGTTAGACTGAAATCCCCATCGTAATTGACGTTTTTACCATTGGTTTCATCATATCTCCCTCGTTCTAAAACATCTATGCCAACGAATTCTGTATTGAAAGGAGATCGAAAGATTTCGCTGTTTTTCATTGTACTACGAATGCCAAAACGCCCTCGAGCTCGAAGTGACGAAGTCATTCGCCATTCCATTTCAAAATTGTTGGTAAACCCATGAGATTCCTGTTTGTTTATATTCAGATTATGCTGGTCATATAGCGGACTATATATAGGATCAAGATCTGACTTAGTAACTGTGAAATCTTCCAAAATCATATTGATATTTCCATCTGAATCATATTTTCGGTGATACGGATTGGCTCTCGAATATTCGGAAAATGACGTAGCCTCTTTATTGGCAACGATATTATCAATGCTCAGGGAGTTATTAAACGAAAAGTCACCATTACGGTATAACAGGCGGATATTGCCACCTGTAGCCTGCCTGTCAGAACCTTTCATTACTCCCTTGGTCAAACCATGGTTGAATGAAACGCTGTAGCGCAGATTGTGATCACCACCTTCTGCAAATAGGGTATGTCATTGGTTGAGTGCGGTACGAAGAGGCTCGTTGGCCCAATGAGTATCTACTCCACGACGAACTTCTTTAAGACGGTTATAATACAAAGCTTCATTGTTAAGATTAGCGCCAGGTATGATTTGTCCGTCAGCATTCAATGAACCGTAAAAGTTAGAAAGAAGTTCAAATTGAAGCTTTTCCTCTGCATTCATCAGGTTGTAATCCGTCAAATCGGCAAAACTGACATTGCCACTCAATGTGTAGTTAATCCGCAACTGTCCAGGTACCGGGCGCTTGGTTTCGACAACTACTACACCGTTGGCTGCTTTGGAGCCATAGATGGCTGCTGCTGCTGCATCTTTTAGCAATGTGATACTCTCAACACGATCCATACTTAAATCGCTGATGATAGCTAATGTACTCTCAAAACCATCCAAGATAAACAATGGTTGGTTAGGATTTGAACTATACTCATCGGAAAGACCTATAACACTGCTTTTACCCCTGATCTCTATATCTGGCATCCGATTAGGGTCGGAACCAAAGAGATTATTGTCCACAATCGCAAAAGAAGGATCTAAAGTTTTAAGACTTTGTAAAACATTCTGATTACCTACCATTTGTAGTTCCTTTATGTTATACGTCGCTGATGACCCTGTAAAGCTCTCTCGATCACGCTGATAGATTCCAGTCACCACCACATCGTTGATGGCATCAAGCTTCGGTTGTAGTTGTATAGATAAATTTTGTTGACCATTATATTCAACTTCTTTGCTCCTCATACCCATATAACTGAATACCAGAATTGCCTCCTCATTTCCTGATGGAAGAACCATCCGAAAGCGTCCGTTTTTATCGGTGCTACTCCTCAATTTAGTACCTTTGATCTGTACTGTCACACCGTCAAGGAAATTATTGGTTTCTGTATGACGCAATACTCCCTGGACAACAATCTGAGCAGCCTGTTCATGAATTTCTGAATTCTGAGATCGAGTAGTTGTAGGTTTAGTTTTACGGGAAAGTGAGATCGTGCGATCTTCAAGTTGATAGCTGATTGGCTGATCAGCTGTAATGCGATCTAAAAAATCGGAAAGACGCATCTGGTGGACATCTACGGTGACAGGATAGGCTTCTTCCAAAACATTTTTAGAAGTAAATACCGTATAATCGGTCTGTTGCCGTATAGCTTCTACCACCTGGGTAAATGGAATGTTTTTACCTTTTAGTGTTATTTGTTGAGAGTAGCTGGAAGCGCTCACTGTTAAGAGTCCAGCCACCATCAGGAACAGGATGATTTTCATCACTCGTGCTAAATAAATAATATTCATTAATTTTACCGTTGATTTGGTTTAACTATCTGCTTTTTTTGTTAAGATGGATTGTAGCAAATCATATCACAGAGGAAAGGACTGCCATCCTTTCCTTATTTTTTTATTTGCTTAATGTTAATTGAGGTTAATATTTGGTTTTATTTCATGGGCATTTTGGTTTTAATGTTTTTTTCTTTGATAATTAGTTTTCGGTTAGGGATATCTATGTGGTAATCAATTTCAGCAACATCGAGAACCCGTAGAACAAATTGAAGATTTTGATTACGGAAAGCGTCGCCCACAAGTTCTTCATTTGGTATTTCGCCTTCATAAACGACAGTGAGATTATACCAATGACCTATTTCGTTCATAATTTCTTCGAAGTTTTTGCCATCAAAGCTAAACTTTCCCTTCCACCAAGAGGTATAGTTCGCTGTGTGTACCTGTCGTAACTCCGTACTTTCAGCCGTCGTGGTTGCCTGATATCCTGGCTTAAGAATAAATTGTTTTTTACTATCCCTAAGTATAACTTTCCCCTCGATCAATGTGGTTTTGCTATAAGATTGTTCAGGATAGGCTGAGATATTAAATTGGGTGCCTAACACTTCAATTTCCTGCTGTTTACTGATTACTTTGAATGGGATTTTAGAACCATCACTTCGGAACACTGACCGCACGTCAAAATAAGCCTCCCCTTGAACTTCAACTGTACGATGTTTATCCGTAAAATGAGAAGGATATTTTAATGTAGTTTCCGCATTTAACCAAGCATCCGTACCATCGGGCAAGGTGATCCGATAGGTCCCTCCGCGTGGAGTTTCCAAGATCAATTGTTCATTATCCTTGCTATGATTAAAGAAATCATCATCTTCTATAAGAGTCCCGTCCTGATAAAGAATGTTCTTACCCACAACTATTCCCTCCTGATCCGTACGTAGTTCAATTTCTTTGCCATTGGCTAGTTTAAGAGTAGCTTTGTTTCCACCCGCTTCGATTGTGGTATGCGCTAGTTGAACCAATTCTTTATTGCGCAAGTAGTTCAATATGGACCAACTTGCAAAGAAAGCGAAAAGTAGTATTGCAGCTGCAATCCAACGTCTCCGATATGATTGAAACCTTTTTATATGAACAGGTTTTTCTTCTTTAATACGCGTTATTAATTTCCCCAAAATACGCTCCTTTATCTGATCACGATCTTCAAATTCCTTCATGGGTATAGTGACATGACTATCATCATGCATATTATACCAATCCACTAATAGTTTTAATTCATCTGAAGAGATGTCACCATCTAGAAATTTTGAAATTAACTGCTCGATATATCTCGGGTCTTGAAACATTTTCTTTTAGGTATTATTACTGATCTATATATATAGACAGAAGAATAATCGGGAAGGGTGAGTGGGAAAGTGTTTTTTTTATTGTGAAAGCTAAATACTGAGGGAAGGTTTTATTGAAAGTATAATGTAATGAAAAGCAATGTAGTCAACAATTCGGTATTTCCACGAATATCTTTATTAGCTTTCTTAAGGTGCGATTTCACTGTGTTTTCGGAGACTGCTAATTTTTCTGCGATTTGTTTATTGGAAAGTCCTTCTTGGCGACTTAGTTTAAATACTAACTGGCACTGTGAAGGTAAGGCATTTATAGCTTTGTCGATTTGCTGTTGGAGCTCACGTAAAATCATTTCCCGTTCTGGGGAAAGAAGATTTACCTCCTCAAGTGGCTTACAGTCTTCTGCTTTGGAACGTTCGCGGTGACGACGATTTATGATATTGAATGATTGATTACGTATAGCACGGGCAAGGTAATTGGCCAGTTCGTCTTTTGATAAGGAAAAATTGTTACGCAGTTTCCATAATTTATATAGTACATCTTGGACACATTCCTCAGCGTCTTCTTGATTCCCTAATCGATTGAAAGCTACAGCCAGCATTTTTTCCCAGTAACGATCATATATTTCAATCAATATACGCTCATCACCACTCCTCAAAAGTTGAACAAGCTCCCGATCACCATAAATTTTATAGTCCGGCATTACTTAGGTATGTAGATGTTGCACAAACATATATAAAATGCTTTGCAATAGCGAATAACCTAGAACAAAAAACTGAGATAGCACCTTATCAGGGGTTCGTTGTTTAAATAATCCAAGAGCGATTCAGCTTCCGTATAAAAAACCTGTATTAGAGTCCCATTCTCCATACGGAAAAAGGTCAGCAAATGCTGAACTTATTTAGTTTAATAAAAATCCATTTTAAGTAAAAAATCATTAAATTTAATAATTAAGTATCAACTAATTCCAGCACATAATCCCCTAACTTCATGAAATTATGTAGGACAATAATTGCCATCTTATTCATTCTTGTAACAATCACAATGACTTATTTATCGTTGTCCGGTGAAGAAGAATATGAAATTATAGGGAAGGTTATAATTGTTATTATCATGATCTTTTTAATATTAGACCTATTAACTAGAAAAAGTAACAAGGAAATCAAATAGTTTATCCATCTTTTTTATTTCTCCATTTTAACTAATTTTTTAAATAAGGTATTAGCCAGACGAAACCATTCTTCAGGTATTTCTGAATTTATAATATATAGATAAAATCTATCTTAAAATAGATTGTAGTTAAATTTTATTTATATACTTTTAAAAAGTTTTAGTAGATAAGTTATTAATCACAGGACGAAATTATATCAAATAAAATTAAAATATCAGGCATTAGTCTTTATCAACTAATTAAACAAAAGAGATATGGAAAACGGAAATGACATTAGCAAATGCCCCTTTCACAATGGCAAACAAAATTTAACAGTAGCAGGCGGAGGAACTACAAGCACAGATTGGTGGCCTAAAAAATTAAAGGTCAGCTTATTACGCCAACATTCAAATCTATCCAATCCGATGGATCCAGACTTTGATTATGCCCAAGAATTTAAAAAATTGGATCTTGAAGCTGTCAAAAGAGATTTACATGCTTTAATGACTGATTCACAAGATTGGTGGCCAGCGGATTTCGGGCATTATGGAGGCTTATTTATTAGAATGGCTTGGCACTCAGCAGGAACTTATCGAGTTGGAGATGGTCGCGGGGGTGCGGGAACAGGTCAACAAAGATTTGCTCCATTGAATAGTTGGCCAGATAATGTAAGCTTAGATAAGGCTCGTCGACTTCTATGGCCAATTAAACAAAAATATGGCAAGAAATTATCTTGGGCTGATTTATTAGTATTAACTGGAAACATTGCTTTAGAATCAATGGGTTTTAAAACTCTTGGTTTTGCTGGGGGGCGTGTAGATGCATTTGAACCGGACGAAGATGTATATTGGGGATCAGAAACCAAATGGTTAGGTGGTGATGTCCGTTATGCTCACGGCTCCGAAGGAGTTGAAGAGAAACATGGGGTATTATCGGCTGATGATGATGCCGATGGAAAAATTCATTCACGCAACTTAGAAAATCCATTGGCAGCCGTTCAAATGGGTTTAATTTATGTAAATCCTGAGGGTCCTGATGGAAACCCGGATCCTATTTTAGCCGCAAAAGACATCCGTGATACCTTTGGAAGAATGGCAATGAATGATGAAGAAACGGTAGCATTAATTGCGGGAGGTCATTCATTCGGAAAAACCCACGGTGCCGGCCCGGCAGATAATGTGGGAAAAGAACCAGAAGCTACAGGATTGGACGAACAAGGATTAGGCTGGCATAACAAATATAAATCAGGCGTTGGAGCTGATGCTATTACTTCTGGATTAGAGGTTATCTGGACAACAACTCCAACTCAATGGAGCAATAATTTCTTTGAAAATCTCTTCAACTTCGAATGGGAGTTAACGAAAAGTCCTGCCGGAGCTCATCAGTGGGTAGCAAAGGATGCAGAAGATATCATTCCTGACCCCTTCGATCCAAACAAAAAACGTAAACCAACGATGCTAACAACAGACTTGTCTTTAAGGTTTGACCCTGAATATGGTAAAATATCAAGACATTTCTTTGAAAACCCAGATGCTTTTGCTGATGCATTTGCCAGAGCTTGGTTTAAATTAACCCATAGAGATATGGGACCTAGAACACGTTATTTAGGACCTGATATTCCATCAGAAGTACTAATCTGGCAAGATCCCATTCCTGAATTAGATCATGAAGTAGTAACCGACTTGGATGTAGAAAATTTAAAAAGTAAAATACTTTCATCTGATTTAACTGTTTCCGAACTAGTTTCAACAGCCTGGGCTTCCGCTTCCACTTTTCGTGGTTCTGATAAACGTGGTGGGGCTAATGGCGCCAGAATTCGATTAACTCCTCAAAAAGATTGGCTTGTCAATAATCCAATACAATTGAACAAAGTGTTAAATGTATTAGAAGGAATTCAACAAGAATTTAATCATGCACAATCTGACAATAAAAAAGTATCTATTGCTGATCTAATCGTAATTGCAGGAAATGCAGCTATAGAAAAAGCTGCTGCTGATGCTGGAGTTGCAATAAAAGTACCTTTTATTGCAGGAAGGATGGATGCTACACAAGACCAAACAGAAGTGGAATCCATAGCCTTTCTTGAACCTATCGCAGATGGATTTAGAAATTACAAAAAGGGCAATTATACATCTTCAACGGAGGAACTTTTAATTGATAAAGCACAGTTATTAACGCTTACCGCACCTGAGTTAACCGTTTTATTGGCCGGAATGCGTGTGTTGGAGACTAATTTTGATGGATCTAAAAATGGAGTATTCACTAATAGACCTGGTCAACTAACAAATGATTTCCTGGTAAACTTATTAGATATGGGAACAGCATGGAAAGCAACTTCGGAAGATAAGGAACTTTATATTGGTTCTGATCGTAAGACTGGTCAACCAAAATGGACAGGAACTAGAGCTGATTTAGTCTTTGGTTCTAACGCTGAACTACGTTCCATAGCTGAAGTATATGCTAGCGCAGATGCTCAAGAAAAATTCGTTAAAGATTTCGTTACAGCTTGGACCAAAGTAATGAATGCTGATCGATTTGATGTGAAAAAGTAGAAATAGTAAAATTTATTGAGAAAAAAATAAGGGAAAGCATTTTGTTTTCCCTTATTTTTTCCCATCCCGTATAATTTATATTAAAGCCAATTTCCAAGCCTTGTGTATATCTCCTTTTCCAAGAAATTCTTTCGCCTTTAACAATTGATGGATAAGTCGGGTTGACTCATCGCCAATAAAAGCATTTAAAAGCTCTTGGATTTCAGGCTCATATTGAAATGCATCAATTTCTTCATCAGATGGAATTTTCTCAAGAGTCGCAAGATCTCTTAAATCCGAAGCATCAAAAATGCCAGAATCTATAATAAATTTTGGTATTTCCGATAACAACATTAAATTTTCTCTATGATTTTATCAGCAAATTCCGAAGTTTTTAATAAAGTTGCTCCTTCCATTAAGTTATAAAAATCTATAGTAACAGTTTTATTTTTTATGGTATTCGCTAAGGCTTCTACTATAGCATCTGCAGCTTCTGTCCATCCCATATATTCAAGCATCATGACGCCACTTAGGATAACGGAGGAAGGATTCATACTGTCAGTATCTGCAAATCTAGGTGCAGTACCATGCGTTGCTTCAAAAATTGCATGACCTGTTTTGAAATTAATATTTGCTCCCGGAGCAATTCCTATACCACCAACCATTGCCGCCAATGCATCAGAGATATAATCGCCATTTAAATTTAAAGTAGCTACCACATCAAAATCCTGAGGCGCTAATAATATTTGTTGCAAAAAATTATCGGCAATAATATCTTTAATAATTAGTTTACCCGCCTGTTCTGCACTTTTTTGTTCTGCATTCGCTACTTCTTGGCCGTCTTTAGCTTTAGTTTTTTCCCATTGGTTCCAGGTATATACCTTATCTCCAAATTCCTTCTCTGCAAGTTCATATCCCCAATTTTTAAATGCACCTTCCGTGTATTTCATAATATTGCCCTTATGAACCAAGGTAACAGATTTACGCTTTTCTGTAAGTGCAAATTCAATTGCTGCACGAATTAACCTTTTAGAGCCTTCTTCTGAAACAAACTTTAATCCTACTCCCGTGCTATTACTAAAATTATATTCTACATTCAGATCATTTTTTAGAAAATCCTGTATCTGTTTTGCTTCAGCAGTCCCTGCAGCAAATTCAATCCCAGCATAGATATCTTCGGTATTCTCTCGAAAGACCACCATATCCACTTTCTCTGGGTGTTTTACGGGCGACGGAACTCCCTCATACCATTTCGTAGGACGTTGACAAACATATAAATCTAATTCTTTTCTCAATGCTACATTTAAAGAACGAATCCCTCCTCCTATCGGTGTTGTTAAAGGACCTTTAATACCTACTAAATATTCTTTAAAAACCTCTAATGTTTCATCTGGTAACCAACTGCCAGTTTCATTAAAAGCCTTTTCTCCTGCTAATACTTCCTTCCATTGGATTCTTCTTTCACCAGAATATAGCTTCTCTATGGCAGCATCAAAAACCCGTACTGATGCTCGCCAAATATCGGGACCTATTCCGTCTCCAATGATAAAAGGTATCGTAACATGATTGGGTACCTGAAGTTCACCTGATGCATTTATTCTTATTTTATCTGACATATGAAATTTACTTTTTATATCAATTACTTCTCTTTACTAAACATATTACCGATTTCGCGACTAATTCTACGGAATATTGGCGCTGTCTGAATATCTTCATACTCATCTATATGTTGATCTTCTAATCGGGTTGGGAATATCAAAATTAGATTCTGATTTTTATAATGTTTACCTACTCTTTTTGCTAACCCGTCCAATGAATCACGATAAGAAATGTCTCCGTAACGTGCAGAAACAAACACTAGCATCGAATCAGAATTGCTAAATGTTGCTAAACCAAAAATATTATCCCAATCTTCATATTGTTCAAAAGAAACTGGCACGCTAGACTTAAGCAATTCTAGTGTTTGGGTAATTGAATTCTGACTTCTATTATTACTGACAAAAACAATAGGTAAAGATAATTCGGACGCTAATTTTGCAATTTTTTCCATCCAATATGCAAAACCAACTTCTGACTCTGCTAAAGGAGGTACAAAAACCGTTATCAATTTGTTTGTAATAAATGGCTTTTCAATTCTACACATCATTAAAGTAGCATCCGTGCGATTTAAAATGCTTTCCGTCTTCTCACCTACAATCTTTTCGACGAAACTCGTAGCCGATGGCCATCCTAGGATTAAACAATCAGCGAAATATTCTTTAGATGCACTGCTGATTCCATCAGCAATATTATAATCCACTTTTGTTACCAAATCAACTTCTGTTTCCGAACCGGCAGCATATTTTGCCGTTTTATCGAGATTTTGACGGGCTTGAGAGAGATTTCGTTCAGCTTGTTCATCATTCGGAACAACACTTAAAATATTTAATGGATGCGGAGATTTTTTTGATTTTACTAAAGTGGCAAAATCCAAAATAGCCTCCATATTATTTAAATTCGCGATAGGAATCATGATTTGCTCTTCATGTTCTTCTACATGTTCAAAATGTTGATCATGCTGGCGTCCCTCCAAAACAATTTTCTTAGAAGCATTTTCTGTTACTATAGAAGCTATGATACAACTAACCAAGATTAACATAATGGTACCATTTAAAACGTGCTCATCGATAATTTGGTTATTATATCCAACCATAATAATGGCTAAGGTCGCTGCAGCGTGGGCATTACTTAATCCAAAGATCAGGTTCCGTTCATTTTTAGAATATTTAAATGCCCATTGAGTGGCTGTGGCAGCTAAAAACTTACCCACTATCCCAACCAATGTTAATGCTCCAGCAACATAAAACACTGTCCATCCATCATTATTAAAAATTACTCCAATATTAACAATCATTCCCACCGAAATCAGGAAGAAAGGTATAAAAATAGCATTCCCAATAAACTCGATTCTGTTCATCAATGCCGAAGAGTGAGGCACTAATTTATTTAAAGCCAAACCAGCGACAAATGCCCCGATAATAGGTTCCAAATTTGCCATTTCTGCCAAGAAAGCTGCGAAAAACACGACAGTTAAGACAAAGATATAATGTCCTGTTTTCTCAGACTCCACTTTCTCAAAAAACCATTTGGCAATTTTGGGAATAACACCGAACATAATAAAGAGAAATATTGCAAATGATATTCCCAATGTTATCCAAAATTCATTATTTATAGCACCTTGAGAAGCCCCTTTTATAACAGCCAAAATTATTAAAACAGCAGTATCAGTCAAGATAGTACCACCTATAGTAATAGCAACGGCCTCATTCTTTGAAATACCATATCTATTAACAATAGGATAAGACACTAATGTATGAGTTGCGAACATACTCGCAATTAAAATACTGGTTAGTAAACTATAGTCCAGGAGATAATAACAGACAGGAAAACCAATAGAAATAGGAATAATAAAGGTAAAAAAACCAAACATCGCAGATTTATGTTTAGTCTTTTTAAACTCATTCATATCTAACTCTAAACCAGCTATAAACATAATATACAACAAACCGATTGTAGAGAACAAATCCACAGCAGAATTCTTTTCTAACCAATTCAGCCCATGAGGTCCGATGATCATCCCGGAAATAATAAGACCAATAATACCAGGAACTTTAATAGGACGTAGTAGAATGGGAGATAATAAAATAATAAAGAGTACTAGGGAAAATATTAGCACCGGATTAGTAAGAGGTGCTTCGAAGGCGTGTATTAAATGATCAAAAATTTTATCGCTCATATAAATAATTATGTAATTCTATACAAATGAAATGATAGAAAGTTTTTTCTAGTGAAAGATAAGTAAAATAAAAGAAATTTCAGGCGACAACAAGGCAAATCGCCAATTTTGTTACTTGAATTGAATAGTCTTTATAGGAGAAATTCTTGATATTAACATAGAAGGAATGAACAAGGTAATCAAGGCAATAATGATAAGTAAAACATTTAACCAAAGCACCACGAACCATGAGATTTGCATAGGCACAAATGACACATAATAGATGCTTGGATCTAACTTAAAAAAATGAGTACTCGTTTGAAAAATATAAAGAGAAATCGCTAAAATATTCCCCAATAACAGTCCATATCCAATAAGATAAAGTGAGTTAAACAAAAATACTTGTCTTATTTTTCCATTTCTCATACCTAGAGCTTTCAATAAGCCGATCATTTGAGATCTTTCGAGAATAGATATCAGCAACGCAGAAATCATGTTGATAACGGCCACAATTACCATCAGAACAAAAATAATATTGTCATTCATATCAAGCATATTTAGCCAATTAAAAATATCCTGCATTTGCATGACAACATTCGTGGCGTATAGTTCAATATCCAATTCATCATTTATTGCCTCTGTCGTATGAAATAATTGATTAAAATCCTTTACTCGAACCTCATAACCTCCGGCTTGATTTTCTTCCAAATTATTTAATCTCCTGATTAATGGAAGTGAACCGATGACATATATTTTATCCAATTCATCGGAATTCGTTGTAAAAATCCCTTTAACAGTAAACTTTCTTTTGCGTACCGGCTCCTGAATAAAATACATGATAAAGCTTTCACCAACAGTCAAATTTAGCCTCTTGGCCATCAAAGAGGAAATTAGCAATTGATTATCAATATCATCAGCCGAAAAATCAAGTGTATCTCCCTTTAAAATAGTTTTTGATAAGAAATTTTGATCATAATTTTGATCAATCCCTTTCAACAAGACCCCTTCAACCTCTCCTTTTACATTCATTATCCCAGCTTTGCTGGCATATGGATAAATATCAACGACATTGGGATTTTTTTTAAGCTTGTCTATTTGTTCCTGATTAAGCTCTATTGGTGAATTGACATAGGAATCATTTCTATCATTCTTAAGTATAATGATATCACCAAAAAAACCACGCTGTTTATCTGTTATTTCTCCTTTAAATCCATTCAGAATAGCTACTGCAAGTATAATTGCCATTATTGCAAGCGCTAAAGCCCCGATAGTCACGCGTACAATAAGTTTAGAAAACGTACGGTTTCCTTCCAGAGTAATCCTTTTGGCTAAGAAATATGGAAAATTCAAGCTTAAATTAAATTTGTAACTTCGCAAAGTTAATAAAATTTGTCATCCGACAATACGGATGATCAAGCATCCTAATCGTAATTTTATTTTTTTTATGCGTATCGTATTTATGGGAACCCCGGACTTTGCTGTTGCTTCATTAAAAGCCTTAATTGAATCCGGAGAAGACGTTGTAGCCGTAGTCACAGGACCAGATAAACCTGCAGGGCGTGGTCAAAAAATGCATGCTTCTGCAGTAAAACAATTTGCAGAAACGAAAGGTATCCCTATTCTTCAACCAATTAAATTAAAAGATCCTGAATTTCTGAAGGAATTAAGTTCATACAAAGCTGATTTACAAGTGGTGGTTGCGTTTCGTATGTTACCAGAATCTGTCTGGAATATGCCTCCCAAGGGGACCATAAATGTTCACGCTTCACTACTTCCTAATTATCGTGGTGCTGCCCCTATTAACCACGCGATTATAAATGGAGAGAAAAAATCGGGAGTTACCACATTTTTACTCCAACACGAAATAGATACTGGAAATATACTTTTTTCCACGGAAGTAAATATTTCTGAAACAGACAATGCCGGAATTCTTCACGATAAGTTGATGGTCGCAGGAGCAGATTTATTATTAAAGACTATAAAAGCTATAAAAGAAGATACAGCAACTCCCATTCCACAAGATAATTTAGAGAATAATGAACCATTGAAACATGCGCCTAAAATCTTTAAAGAAGACTGTCAAATCCAATGGAATAATGATACCGAAACAATCTACAACCTCATTAGAGGATTAAGCCCCTATCCTACTGCATTTACTTTTTTAGATAATAAAGTATTGAAAATTTATGCTGCAGAAAAAGAAATCACGAATCACACGAATCAAATAGGAACATATTCTTCTGATGGAAAAACTGAATTAAAATTTGCTACAAAAGATGGTTTTCTAAAGTTATTAGAAATTCAAATTGAAGGAAAAAAAAGAATGACAGTAGTGGATTTTCTAAGAGGTTATCGTTTGGATAGCATGGCAAATTAATCATCAATAAATTTCAATATATCTCCAGGCTGACAACTTAAAGCTTTGCAGATCGCATTTAATGTATTAATCCGGATCGCTTTAGCCTTTTGATTTTTAATAATGGAAAGATTGGACAAAGTTATTCCAACCTTTGCACTCAACTCATTCAGAGACATTTTTCTCTGAGTCATGATTTCATCTAGATAAACAATTATAGACATAACAATTTTTTTAAACTGTTGAATAGTATCACTACAGAAAACAAATGAGGTTTCGAATTGTTTTTATATTGAGAAATAGTAAATAGAGATAAATATGCAATTGTAAGTTAAATGCTAGTTAAATACGTTCCTAGAGAGGATATTTGTTTATTTTGGAATGATTTTTGATGTTACTATAACATGAACTCACCGCGGATAACTTACTCATAATGAGTTAATAAATTGCAATTATATTATAAAATATTTGATTTAATTTGTTATGTTTGCAGTCATTTCAGAAAAAGAAAGGTTTATATATTTAGATGAGACAGCTTAAAATTACACAATCCATAACCAACCGCGAATCGCAGTCCCTTGACAAGTACTTACACGAGATCGGAAAAGTAGATTTAATCTCTGCAGAAGAAGAGGTTATTTTAGCGCAAAGAATCCGTGAAGGGGATCAAGTTGCATTGGAGAAACTTACAAAAACAAACTTACGTTTCGTTGTATCAGTAGCAAAACAATACCAGAATCAAGGATTAACCTTAGGGGACTTGATTAACGAGGGTAACTTAGGCTTAATTAAAGCAGCAAAAAGATTCGATGAAACTAAAGGTTTTAAGTTTATTTCATACGCAGTATGGTGGATTCGTCAATCAATTTTACAAGCTATTGCTGAACAATCTCGTATCGTTCGTTTACCTTTGAACCAAGTAGGATCTCTAAGTAAAATTAGTAAGGCCTTTTCGAAATTGGAACAAGAATATGAGCGCGAGCCCTCTCCAGAAGAATTAGCAGACATCCTTGAAACAACAGTGGACAAAGTATCAGACACTTTAAGTAACTCTGGTCGTCATGTATCCATGGATGCGCCTTTTGTCCAAGGAGAAGAAAACACTCTTTTAGATGTATTAGAAAATAGCGATCCTGACACTGATAGCTCATTAATTGATGAGTCTCTTTCAGAAGAAATTAAAAGATCATTAGCTACCCTAACTGAACGTGAAAGAGAAATAATTGTATTATTTTTCGGGTTAGGTTCTAATCATCAATTATCGTTAGAAGAGATTGGTGAGAAATTCAGCTTAACTAGAGAACGTGTTCGTCAGATTAAAGATAAAGCGTTACAACGCCTTAGACACACATCTAGAAGCAAAATCCTAAAATCATATTTAGGATAAAATTAAAAAATTATTATTAATAATAGCAATGCGCAACTAACCCTTGCGCATTTTTTTGTAGTATAATGATAACCCCAATTTATCCAACACTACTAAAAATCAGAAAAGAAAAGCTTCGCATTATCAAAGTACAAAGCTTTTCTTTTAGAAATAAAAGAATTATTTCTTATGTAATTGCTCGTACAAATCAATTACCTTCTTTTGCAAATCAATCACTTCAACTTCCCGAGATTGAAGACGTTTTTGAAGTTCATTAACTTCATTTTGAATTTGCTTATCCTCTTCAGGATCAGAAGTTGATAATAATTGAACTAATGATAAACCAAATAGCTTTGATATCTGATTTAGTCTCGATAGGTTGACATCTGTAATTCCAGTTTCAATTTTAGAAAAAGCCGGAATAGAGATATCCAGCCTTTTGGCCACATCCTCCTGACTCCAACCTTTTTGATGTCTAAGTAATCTAATTTTTTTTCCTAATGCATTCATGGGTAAAATGTAAAATATTTATTTATTAAGTAATTATCAAATTTAAACAAATAAAGTAAAAATCAAAATCCGAATATTAAATATTTAAAAAAAAATAGAAAGAATGTTAAAAATTTCTCAAAAATTTATCTGCAAAGCTTGTGATATTTACCCCATTGTAGTTGTTTGAACTCATAAAAAGCAAATTATAACCATTAGATTTAAAAGTTTCCAAAAACACCTCTAAATCAGCCAATTGTGTAATCACCCGAAATGACGGATGATTAAAAGCTTCTGTTAAACGAGAAGAAAAATTATCTAAGATAATATTTTTTTCCTTAATAACTGAAATGTTAACAAATACGACAGCAAAATCAGACTCATTCATTGAATTTGCGTATTCGCTAATAAAATTGGAATCAAGACTATCATAACCGTTCAATTCAATAATAGTCACCAATGCTTGATTCGGAAATTGTTCTTTTACAGCATGAATACTAGACCTTAATTTACTAGGTGTATGCGCGAAATCCTGGTACACTACACTCCCATTTTGGCTAGCGACAAATTCCAAATAACGAATAGAACTCTTAAAATCTTGAATCGCAGCATAAAATTCATCTCGTTTAACACCTAACCATTCACAAACTGTAAATGCACCTGAAATATTAGATAAATTATGCTTACCAAAAACTTTTAAAGGGATATTCACATCACCTACATGAACAAAAGTAACGCCTTTATTAATTGTATACTCAGGAAGTTTATACCCATGTCTATTAATCTTAATATCCATAGTTCTATCTACAACCTCCCTTGTATTCTTGTCATCCTTATTATATATTAGTGTGCCTTTCGGAACGATAGTACGGATAAAATCCTCAAATTGCTTAAAATAAGCTTCTTCTGAAATTACAGTTTTAAAGTAATCCCAGTCAATACCACTGATTAACGCAATATTCGGTTTATACATTAAGAATTTTGACTGTTTATTTACGGCAGATGCATAATATTCATCACCTTCAATAATGATCAAATTATTTTCAGGACTCAGTTGCAATAGATTATCAAAACCTTCTAATTGTGCTCCAACCAAGTAGTCAAAATTACGTCCCAATTTTTTAAGCACATGCATTATCATACTTGTGATAGTCGTTTTACCGTAAGTACCGGCAATGACCACACGAGTTTTATCAGTACTTTGTTCATATACGAATTCAGGGAAAGAATATAATTTTATCCCTAATTCCTTTGCTCTTATAAGCTCCGGATTATTTTCATCAGCATGCATCCCTAAAATAACAGCGTCGATATCTTCTGTTATTTTTTCCGGATACCATCCAAATTCCTTTGGCAATAAGCCAGCATCTAAAAGCTGAGACTTTGAAGGCTCAACGATTTGATCGTCTGACCCACTCACCTGATGCCCTTGTTCAGCTAAATTAATAGCTAAATTATGCATAATGCTCCCACCTATGGCTATAAAATGAATTCGCATTTATTTTGCTTTTATAAATTTTGCTGCACACCAATTGTCCAGCACTTTTTTATCTTCAAACTGAAAATTCAGTAATTCTGCCTTTTCTTTCAGAATATCCAAATCTTCTGATTCGTAAAACCCGGAAATATAAAGCTCTCCTGAAGCCGGTAAATCCGATGCATATACATCAAATTGATCCAAAAGAATATTTCTATTGATATTAGCAAGAATTACATCAAAATATTTTCCAGAAATCACTTCCTTAGATCCTAATTTTGCTTCAATATTTGAAACCTCGTTCAATACTTTATTTTCCAAAACACTATCTACACAGATAGGATCAAAATCTACAGCTAAGATATCGGAAGCACCTCGCTTTGACGCTAAAACAGCCAAGATCCCTGTCCCACAGCCCATGTCCAATACCTTTTTACCTTCAAAATCGTTTTCCAAAATATAAGACAACATCATAGAAGTTGTTTGATGATGCCCCGTACCAAATGACATTTTAGGGTCAATAATAATCTGATACGGATATTCCGGCTTGTCCTCGTGGAAAGTAGCCCGAACATAACATTTGTTATCCACTAAAATTGGACTAAAATTGCTTTCCCAAACTTGATTCCAATTTTTATTTTCTAATTCTTCGACTTTATAATTGACTTCATAACCCACTGCTTCTGTAATCAGCAGTGTTTCTAATGCCTGAATATCCAAATTAGATGCTGGAATATAAGCAACAAAACCTTGGCTCTGATCCTCAAAGGTATCAAAGCCAAGGTTCGCCAATTCAGCAATAAGCAAATCCTTTTGCCAATCCTCAATGTTTGAGGAAGTAAAAGTAACTGCTGTATACCTCATATATTAAGCATTAAAAACGTTAATAATCTGCAAGAAATCACGGGATTTAAGTGAAGCTCCTCCAATTAAGCCACCATCAATATCTGGTTGTGAAAACAAACTCTCAGCATTACCTGGGTTAGCACTTCCTCCATATAATATACTAGTATTATCTGCAATCTCCTGACCAAATTGGTCCGCCAATGTTTTACGAATAAAAGCATGAACTTCCTGAGCTTGCTCTGGAGAAGCTGTTAACCCTGTGCCAATTGCCCAAACAGGTTCATATGCTAAGACGATATTTTTAAATGTCTCCGCATCTAAATGAAATAAAGCTTTACTTAGTTGGTTTTTTATAACTTCAAAATAAGAACCTGATTCGCGCTCATCCTTAGTCTCGCCAATACAAAATATAGGTTTAAGGTTATGTTTTAATGCCGCATCTACTTTCTTTGCCAATAATTCATCCGTTTCACCATAATAAGCACGACGTTCTGAATGTCCCAGGATTACATATTCTGCACCAGTGGATTTAACTTGTGAACCAGAAATTTCACCTGTATATGCTCCGGAATCATGTTCATTTATAGTTTGCGCTCCAATAGAAACGTTTTTTACCGTTGAGCTTAATTTTGCTATTGCTGCTAAATGGATAAATGGACTACAAACAATAACTTCTTGGGTACTGACAACCTCATCTTTTACCATGTTTACTATTTCAGAAAATAAGCTAATTCCTTGCTCATAATCCATATTCATTTTCCAATTTCCTGCTACAATGTTTTTACGCATAGTTTTATTGTATTATATGTTTAAGTTTGATTTTTTTTCCAGAAGATATTTAACATCCTCAAATATATGCTTAAAAATGGAGGCTTGATTTTCATTCATAAATGTATCCGTTATAGCCCTCCTTCTTTCCAGCATTTCTATAAATTTTTCAAAAGTATATATATCCGACTTCTCGTCCGTAAGCCAACTGAAATCTGACACAAATTTGGGAATAAAATTTGAAATTGCAACTTGCGCAGCTACACCAATTACTGATCCGGTTGAAATCGAAGAGTTAATTCCACACATGGCATAATCGCCCATAAAAAGACCACACTTCAACTCATTGGTATCTCTAAAACTAAGATCTTCATAATCAAAGAGCTTTACCGTATTCCAATTGTTTTTCAAATTTGAATTTGAACTTCCGGCACCTATATTACATCCTTCACCAATGACAGAGCACCCAAGATATCCTTCGTGTCCTTTAGAACTATTACCCCAGACGACCGTATTATTAACCTCCCCACATATTGTACTACCTGGTCCAATACTTGTATTTCCATACAAACGTGCTCCCGTTTTTACTCTTACCCTCTCTCCGATTGAAACATAACCTTTTAAATAAGTTCCCTCTTCGACAATCGCATCCTTAGCAATATATATAGGCCCTTCTAAACTATTTAAACTCGCCCCTTCAATTTGTGCTCCCTCTTCTACAAAAAGCCAACTTCCATAAACCGTATTACTTTCACTCAATAAAGAACTTTTCCTTCCTTCAGTCAGTAACTGATAATCAAATAACAGCTGTTGTTTATTCTTAAGAAAAATATCCTCTAGAAAATTTAGAGATTGAATAGTACATGAAGTTCGAATGGGACTAAATTCATAATGAAGACCATTTAAATCAACTTCAGGTTGCGAAGACTTAATTGCTATCCATGACGTTTCATCTACCAATACTTCACCTAATTTTAATTTTCTCAATTCATTAATCAAAGGTTCCGATGGTAATATATTCGCTTTAATGATCAAAAATTCTTCAGAAGATTGATAGTTGAAAGGAAAAAGACCCCTTAGATAAGGACTTGTATTATAAGTGACAGGGCATTTAAAAACACGCTCCCATTTTTCATTTAATGTGCATATACCTATTCTGATATTACCTACCGGGCGAGTTGAGGCAAAAGGAAAAAGACGCCTACGCCAATGAGCGTTATCGAATAAAACAATGGTTAGCGACATAAAATAAATGTACATAAAAAATCCCGACAAATAAATTTTATCGGGACATTAACTTTTTCTTTATAGTAAAGAATATTACTTTTTGTTGTAACGGCTACGGAATTTATCAATACGTCCAGCTGTATCAACCAATTTCATCTTACCAGTGTAGAATGGGTGTGATGTGTGAGAAATCTCTAACTTTACCAATGGGTACTCGTTACCATCTTCCCAAGTAATAGTTTCTTTTGTATCAACACAAGATTTAGTAACGAAAGCGTAGTCATTAGACATGTCTTTAAATACAACTAATCTGTAGTTTGATGGATGCAAATCTTTTTTCATTTTATCTTATGATTACTATATAATTCAACAATTGAGGTGCAAAGATAATTTATTTTTCAATCAAATACAAAAAACTGACAGAAATTCATTTCCACACCTGTGAATAAGTTTTAGTTGCCTATTAGCCAACCTATACTGTCTTATAAATAAGCCAGCATTGATACAAATCTAAACAAATCTATTGAAAACAACCGATTTTTTGCTCTTAATTAGGATATCATATATGGATAATTCAACTCGTAAAATTCAATCATCTTGCTTTTTTCTGCTTTATCCTCTTTAAATAGTTCTAATTTCATACTTTTGCAACATAAAATAAGTTCTACGAAAACATGAGCATCGGATTATCTGAACAAGAACAACAAAGAAGGCTAAACCTAAAAGCCTTGATTGACTTAGGCATTGACCCCTTCCCTGCTGAAGAGTTTAAAGTAAATGCCTCTGCAGAAGACATTCTAGAAAACTACGATAGAGACAAGATAAACTATAAAAATATAAGTTTTGCAGGCCGAATTATGAGCCGCAGAGTGATGGGTAGTGCGTCATTCATCGAATTACAAGATTCTACCGGACGTATTCAAGCCTATGTAAAACGCGATGACATCTGTCCTACTGAAGATAAAACTTTATACAATACTGTCTTTAAAAAATTATTGGATATCGGTGATATCATCGGAATAACTGGTTATGTATTTACAACACAAACAGGAGAAATCAGTATTCACGTTCAAACCCTTAAGGTTCTCACGAAATCATTAAGACCACTTCCAATTGTAAAAGAAGCGGAAGGAAAAACTTTTGATGCATTTACTGATCCGGAACAACGCTATCGCATGCGTTATGTTGATCTAATTGTAAATTCTCAAATCAAAGAGAACTTTGTGAAGCGTACTAAATTGTACAACGCTATGCGGGAGTACTTTAATAACGCTGGCTATATGGAAGTTGAAACTCCTGTTTTACAAGCTATCCCCGGAGGTGCTGCAGCACGTCCGTTCATGACTCATCATAATGCACTTGACATTCCTTTATATCTGCGTATAGCAAATGAGCTATATCTAAAAAGACTAATTGTCGGTGGTTTTGACGGTGTTTATGAGTTCGCAAAGAACTTTAGAAATGAAGGTATGGATAGGACTCATAATCCTGAATTTACCGTAATGGAGATCTATGTGGCTTATAAAGATTATCATTGGATGATGGAATTCACTGAAAACCTTTTGGAACATTGTGCAATTGCAGTAAATGGAACCACAAAAGCTAAATTTGGAGAACATGATATTGACTTCAAAGCACCTTTTCCAAGAGTTAGCATGACTGATGCAATCATTCAGTTTACTGGTTTTGATATAACAGGTAAATCAGAAGATGAAATTCGTCAAGCTGCAAAAGGAATGGGAATCGATGTGAATGAGACAATGGGAAAAGGTAAATTGATTGATGAAATCTTCGGAGAAAAATGTGAAGGTAATTTTATTCAACCAACATTTATCACTGATTATCCTATAGATATGTCTCCGTTGACTAAGAAACATAGAGATAACCCGGAATTGACAGAACGATTTGAATTAATGGTTTGTGGTAAAGAAATAGCAAATGCCTATTCGGAGCTTAATGACCCTATTGATCAAAGAGAACGTTTTGAGCATCAATTAAAATTATCTGAAAAAGGAGATGATGAGGCAATGTTTATTGATCAAGACTTTTTACGCGCTCTAGAATATGGAATGCCCCCTACTTCAGGTTTAGGAATAGGTATGGATAGATTAACCATGTTTTTAACAAATAATGCATCGATCCAAGAAGTCTTATTCTTTCCTCAAATGCGTCCTGAAAAAGTGACTAAAGTCGCATCTACTTCAGATTATGTTGAACAAGGTATCCCTGAAGAATGGGTTCCTGTATTACAAAAAATGGGATTCACCAGCATAGATTCTTTAAAGGAAGCAAATCCTAATAAGGTTTTCAATGACCTTGGCGGAATGCGTAAGAAAATGAAATTAGACATCAGCATGCCTACAAAAGACGAGGTAACGAGCTGGTTCGAATAAATCAAAAGATTTATAGATAAACGCCATGGCATAATGCTGTGGCGTTTTTTTTATAGATTGATAATCTCCCTTGGCAGGTTAAGTAATTCTTATAAAACAATACCATATTTTTACCGTTCTCTAAGTATCTCGAGTTTCAGTAAAAGATTTAAAAATGAAAAACATGAAAAAGTTTAATATGCTATTTATTTTACCTCTCTTTTTAGGCTGTGCAAGCAGTCAGACATCAAGCTCAAAAGCCCCGAAAATTGAGGGTAATTGGCAATGGGTAGAAACAAGCGGAGGATTTGCGGGGATAAAAAAAACTCCGGAATCAACTCATGAAATTAAACATCTTCAGATCAATAAAGACAGTATATATTTTTATGAAAACGGTGAGCTGATTTCTACACAACCCTATAAGTTACAATTGTCTAAATCAATGCTTAGCAAGCAAATGGAGTGGAAAATGAACGAATCTGAGAGAAACGTCTTTATCTCCAGAGTCGATAGTTTCTTAATCATGAAAGAAGATTGTTATGATTGTTTTTCTCATAAGTATGTTAAAATGAAAGAGAAATAAAAATAAAGCCTCGGAAAATTCCGAGGCTTTATTTTTATTATTTACTTTCAGTTGCATCCGGTAGCAAAATAAACTTGAAGATATTATCTTCTTTTAGATACTTATTTGCTAAATCCTGAACTGATTTAATAGTCACTTTATCTAGATCTTCCAGATAACGAGTGATATAAGTAGGATCGGTATCATTTTGGAAAGCTCCTAATAACTGACCCGCCCAAAAAGAATTCTCTTTTAATTGAAGTTCAAGCTGACGTTTCTCTTCATTTTTAAACTTCTCTAAATCGACCTCAGATGGTCCGTCCTTCTTCATCTTCTTTATCTCATCAATTGCTGAATTGATTAAAGATTCATATTTGTCAACACTTGTTCCAAATCCAATAGAGAATGAATATCTTCCTTTAGGCAATTTACTGTAGGAGAACCTAGCTCTCGTTCCATAAACACCACTCTCCTCCTCACGTAGGCGTTCAATTAATTTATTTGTAAGAATGGTTTCTAATGCTGATGCATTTACATTTTCGGTCTCGTTATAATCATAGTCACCGTAAATACTTAAACTAACATTAGCTTTCGCCTCTTTCCCTTTATTAACGATTTTCTCAACCGCTTTTTGAGGTTCTACAATATTTAAATCTTTAGCTTGTTCTTTCCGACCTGTTGTAGGTAATGCAGCTAAATAATTTTCTAAATAAGGTTTAATTTCATCTTCAGTAAATGATCCAACGATTACAAAAGTAAAATCAGATGCATCGGCAAAACGGTCTTTATAAATTTCTAAAGCCTTTGCTTGATCAATTGATTCTAAATCCTTTAGCGAATAAGGTACTCGACGGATATTATTCCCGTATAAGGTATGTAGAATAGCGTTGGAATATACAAAGTTCGGATCATTATCTCTATTAGCCATCATATCCTTTTGTCGGCTGATCGTACTTTGGAAAATGTCATCTTCTATTCTTGGCTCTGTAAAATATCCGTAAATCATTTCAAATGCTGTCTTTAGACTTTCTTTATCTGTTGATCCACGAAGTCCCTCGAAACGTTCAGTTATATAAGGGCTAATATTTACATTTTTGCCAGTCAGACTTTTTTGTAATTCAACGGTATTTAACTGACCAATTCCACTGCTATTTACCAGTGTACCTGCAAAGGATGCCGTCATATAATCAGCATCAGGATATATCGAAGTTCCACCCGGACTAAATGCATTGATCATGATTTGATCATTTTTAAATGTAGTTGGCTTTAATAACACCTTAACACCATTACTCAAAATAATCTCTTTAGTCTCTATTTTATCTATCGAACTTTCTGATTTTATAGAACCTTTTGTCGGCTCATTCGTAAGCATAGGTAGGTCTGAAACTTTATCCTCGTATGCTGTTAAAGTCTCTTTATCAACATCATCAAACCAAGAATTCACTGTAGATTCATCAGGTAACTTATCCTTATCTGCTTCCGGAGCAAGAATCAATACATCACGATTTGTATCAACATAAAATTGCTTTCCAACTTCCTCTACTTCTTTTAATGTTAATGTAGGAAGCAATTGTTTAGTTATTTCATAGCGATCTTCATTACTTAATGCCGGAGCATCCTTTAAAAAGTGGTTCAAATAAGCACTTACATAACTATTTGATTTACGCTTATCACGTTCAACATAAGAAGTTTCATTATTTTTTGAAATAGAACTAATTGCTCTTTTAAATTCCGAATCTGTAAAGCCAAATTTTTGGAATCGATCTAATTCTCTAACAATTGCTTTAAAACCTTCTTCAAATTGTCCTGGTTTAGAAACGAAATAGGCACCTAGATTATCAAGTCCTCCTATAAAACTTGAGATATCCACACCACCCTGAATAAAAGGAGAATTAGCAGATTGAGAAAGTTCTCTTAATCGGCCATTAATGATTTGATTGAAAACATCTTTTAATAAATCTTTTCGATAATCCTTTACAGTAGAAACTTTTTCCTCAGGATGTTTCATGAAAATCTGCCCTAATGTATAAGACATTTCAGGGTCTGTAAC
The DNA here is from genome assembly GCA_040394615.1 of Sphingobacterium mizutaii. GTDB lineage: Bacteria > Bacteroidota > Bacteroidia > Sphingobacteriales > Sphingobacteriaceae > Sphingobacterium > Sphingobacterium mizutaii_A. The sequence goes on along the minus strand of JBEBRZ010000029.1, from coordinate 6,482 downwards.
CTTGATAAACTGATTTTTGTTTAAAAGCTCAACTTTATATTCAGTTCTCGGCTTTATTTCTTTAGGAACTTTCATATCAGAGAACAACCTTTTAATCTCACTCTCTATCTGAACAGGATCAATATCACCAACTACTATCAAAGATTGTAAATCCGGACGATACCAATCTGCATGGAATTTACGAATCACCTCAGGATCAAAATTCATGACAATCTCTTCAGTTCCTATTGGTAAGCGCTCGGCATAACGTGATCCGTTCAACATCACTTTAAAATATTGGTCTCGCATACGTTGTTCTGCTCCGCGACCTCCGCGCATCTCCTCCATAATAACACCTCTCTCCTTATTGATTTCATCCGTCTCCAACAAGGCATCTTGAGCCCAATCGCGCATGACCTGTAAACCATTCTTCAATAGCTCCGGATCATCTGAAGGAATGGGCAATTGATAAACTGTCTCATCAAAACTAGTATAGGCATTTAGATCAGAACCAAATCGAACTCCCGCTTTTTGCAAATAATTAATTAGCTCATTTTTAGGAAAATGCTTTAATCCATTAAAGTTCATGTGTTCTAAAAAATGGGCTAAGCCTAGTTCTTGTTCATTTTCCAAAATAGAACCTACCTTCAATGCTAAATACATTGTTACCCTCTTTTCAGGTTCTGAATTCTTACGTATATAATATTGAAATCCGTTGGATAGTTTACCGGTAATTACCTCTTTGTCAAAAGGTAATTTTGCATCCCATTTAAGCGAATCATTTAATAATACTACTTTCGCTTCTGCATTTAAAGAAGTGGGTGCATAGGCACTGGCCATTTCTGTCGCAAAAGGCAAAAGAAAGGCCAAAGCCAAGGGTTTTAAAATTTTCATAATCTCAAAATATTTTACTAGATGGTTATTGAATTATATTTCGTGCCTAATCTACAATAAAATATTTGACCTTGAAAACATATTGTCTCTGCAAACTACAAATTTTAATATATTTAACAAATGGAATGGGAACAAGTAAAAAGGGATTTTAAACGCTATTTACTTCTTGAAAGAGGGTTAAGTGATAACAGCATTTTGGCATACCTAAATGATGTACAAAAACTTCAAAGTTTTGCAGAAGTTCAACAACTAGAATTAAAACAATTTAGCGCTTCACACATCCAACAATTTCTTGAATGGATAAACCAATTTCCTATTTCCGAATTTTCTCAAGCCCGAATTCTATCCGGAATAAAAACCTTTTTCGGGTTTCTGCAAATAGAATATAGCTTCTTAAACAACCCGGCTGAATTAATTGAAGCTCCCCGACTTTCCCGTAAAGTTCCTTCCGTATTAAATATCCAGGAAATCGATCAGTTAATTGCTGCCATTGATTTATCAAGTGCCGAAGGAATGCGTAATAAGGCAATTCTAGAAACCCTATATGGTTGTGGATTACGGGTATCTGAGCTTTGTAATCTTAAAATTTCGAATCTTTTCCTCGATGTTGAGTTTATAAAAGTGGAAGGAAAGGGTAATAAAGAAAGATTAATCCCTATCGGAAATCATGCCATCAAGTACATAAAAATGTATTTAGATGAAGTTCGTGTTCATCTAAAAATTAAACCCGGAAATGAAGACTTTGTTTTTCTAAACCGAAGAGGTTCTCCCCTATCCCGAGTGATGATATTTATCATTATTAAAGATTTGGCAAACAAGATAGGCTTGGAAAAAGAAATAAGTCCACATACCTTTAGGCATAGCTTTGCTTCTCATCTTGTTGAGGGCGGTGCTGATTTAAGAGCTGTTCAAGACATGTTAGGGCACGAAAGTATAACTACTACCGAAATCTATACCCATATCGATAAGGATTATCTCCAAAGCGTAATAACTCAATTCCACCCGAGATCTTAATGCAACAAAGTTTATTTTAATTTGCAACTATATTGCATTTAACTTATCTTTGTCTTGTGATTGCAGGAATACGAACGTATAGACAACAAATTTCAATGCTATGGATAAGCATTATGCTTATTTCTATCTCCTTGATTGCATTTCACAGGCATGATCATCTGGAAACTCATTCCCTAAGCGCTCATGGTACATGCCATTCCACCGATCATGATAATCAGCATCATAATTCAGATGATTGTCAATATTGCTTTCTATACTATCAACAAAGTATTCAATTAGTATCTGAATTTCAATGGGACGCAAGTCCTGTAGAATATGATTTAATGAATATCATAGTTGGTGAAATATTAGATTCTCCTTTCTTAAAACGCCAATATAGTAAAGGCCTTAGAGCTCCACCTATCCAAACAACCAATAATATCGCGTAATATTTAGCATTTATTTATTTTCTTATTGCAACTTACATGTTGAAATACACGTGGACTGTATTAATTCTATTATTTTTTATCAATAGTACATTAGCGCAGAGCCATTCAAATCATTATATCAAAGGCATAATATTGGATAGTGACAAGCAACCTATATTTAATGCCAATATTGTAGTTCTCGGGACTGATATCAGTACCCTTTCGGATAGTCATGGTTTTTTTAAAATCCAAGGCGATGAAGGGCATCAACATCTTATATTAAGAATTTCGGCTCTTGGTTACAGCACCTTTGAACAACCTGTTCATGTTCAACCGGATAGTCTTTTAACGATTACACTTTCTAACTATACAGAAAAAATCGAAGAAGTCTCTATATATGCGCATCAAGATGAGCAAAAAACGGCTATAAAGGCCAGGCTGAATGATGAACAGATTGAAGAAACCAAAGGTAAATTGATGGCGGAGGTATTTTCAAAACTCTCCGGAGTATCAATTTTAAATACTGGTCAGTCAGTTGCAAAGCCTATTATTCATGGTCTTCATAGCAATAGAATATTATTAATGAACCATGGAGTAAGACAAGAAGGGCAACAATGGGGCATGGAACATGCTCCAGAGTTGGATCCGTTTACTGCTGATGAATTTGAAGTTATTAAGGGTGCTCAGGCAGTACGATATGGTGCAGATGCACTTGCCGGAGTGTTAATTGCTAAATCAGCAAATCTAGATCCCTCCAAATTTCAGGGCAGAATAGATCTTATAGGTCAAAGCAATGGACAAGGTGGAACCGGCAATATTGAATTAAAATCAGGAATCAAAGCTATCCCTCAGCTGGCTTGGAAACTTCAAGCCTCCGGCAAAAGGTTAGGTAACAACAAAACAGCAAATTATATTCTCGGAAATACAGGGAGCAAGGAACTAAACTTCTCCGGCACCCTTCAATATCGTGGAGATAATAACTTTTTGGAAGCCTATTATAGTCGTTTTGCCACGGAACTAGGTGTATTTTATGGTGCACATATTGGTAGTATTGATGACATTTATGCAAGAATTGAAAACGGAGAACCTTTCGAAACCTACGATTTCAGCTATAAAATCAATGCACCAAAGCAAAATGTGACACACCAACTGACTAAATTAAAATATCAGCATACGCTGAATAATGGACTTCAATTAGAAGCTCAATATTCATGGCAACAGAATCATCGTAAGGAATTTGATATGCGAAGAGCCGTGGCTGATGATGTTCCTATGTCGGATATGCTATTAACTAGTCAGCAGCTGGATATAATATTAAAATCAAAGCTACACACTCTAGGTTTAAATGTAGGAAATCAGGTAAATAACAATATTTCCGGCACTGGTACTACCCCTATTATCCCAAATTTTGATAATTATTCATTGGGAGTTTTTGGAATCCACGAGTTTGATTTCAATAAATTAATACTGGAAGCAGGCTGGCGCTATGATTATCGGTATTTTGATGCTGCAGGATATCGCTATCGTTATACAAATGCTAACCAATCTGTTCCAGAGCAGTACTTATTAGAGGATACCAGACATTTTCATAATATTTCCGGGTCATTAGGACTTGTTTATCCAATCCAGTCTTCATGGAAATTAAAAAGCAGTTTAGGACTAGCTTGGCGTGCACCTACAGCTAACGAATTGTATTCCGATGGTGTGCACCATGCCGCTGCAATCTATGAAATAGGAAATTTAAATCTTAAAGCTGAACAAGGCTTGAAGTGGGTTAATTCAATTCAACACGTGAGTAAAGATTGGAATCTTGCAGTAGATGTTTATGGTCAATTAATAAACAATTACATCTATGCTGCACCAAATCCTGATTCAGTGAGACAAACGATTAGAGGTACTTTCCCAATATTTAGCTATAAACAAAGCAATGCTGTTTTTTATGGTGCAGATTTGAAGTTTGATTGGACAATTATTCCAGCTTTAAAATACAACTTACAAGCAAGTCTAGTTCGAGCTAAGAATACAAGTACAAAGACTTATCTACCTTACATCCCTTCTGATCGCCTACAACATGAAATTCAATGGTTTTTCATTCCTTCAAACAAAGGATATCTCAAATTTAGCCACGAATTTGTAGCAAAACAGGATCGTTATGAAGAAGGAACAGATTACACAGCACCTCCAGCTTCATATCACTTATTTCACACTTATATTACGCAACCTATACAATTAGGTCAACAAAAACTCAATATTTCCCTAGCTGTTGAAAACCTTTTCAATACTAGCTACAAAGACTATATGGATAGATTTAGATACTATTCACACAGGCCGGGAAGAAACTTTTTATTATCCGTAAACTTTAATTTTTAAATTTAACATCATGAAAACCAACATTTTTATTCTATTTATATTAAGTACTATTTTAGTTTTTCAGTCTTGTACAAAAGATGATCCGACACCTGAAACAGATCAGGAAGAAGTAAGTGCTGCTACCTTGACATTCACTGAGGTGAAAGCCGAAAATCACGGAGATCATATAGATTATTCTGAAATCACTGATCCTGAAGTAGAATCTGTAGAATTTTCAGGAAACCAGTTCCTCCCTCCTGTTGGGGCACATATCCACTTAGAGGTTGGAAAATCCTACCGTTTCAACCTGAAAGTTAAAGATTTTGCAGGTCGTGAAAGTCAGCAAACTTTTATTGACCGTGCTGATCAACATTTCGCTTTTCTATTAGGAGCCCCACAAGGAAGTTTATCTGCTGAATATGCGGATAAAACCACAGCCGGAGAGAAAGTAAAAGTTGGTGTTGTAGGTTATATCACTGTATTAAAAAAATCAGAAAGCTTTACTTTCCGTTATCTGATGAGACATTTAAATCCGGGAGCAAAAGCTAATATCAATACCACAACAGATATCTTCAACACGGATTTTAATAAGTTTTCGGGAGCAAATGACTTAGATCTTAAAGTCGAAGTGCATTTGGTGGAAGAAGATGAACACGATCATTAATAAAAAGAATTCCTATAAATCAATAGCTTGCCTAATTTAGCAAGCTATTGTTGCATAAAACCCAAAAATAATATTATTTTTGGCCTGCTGCCTCCGTAGTTCAATGGATAGAATGTTAGATTCCGGTTCTGATGATGTAGGTTCGATTCCTACCGGAGGTACAAAAAGTGCGTTTTCGATTCATTAAACGCACTTTTTTTCGCAAATTACTTCGCAATTATTCTTTTAAAATAGACTAGCAAAATTTAATCTGTAGTCTTACCATTTCCAGCCGATATCTTTCGGTGTTTATTAGCCTTCTTAATATCACTTTAATACATCTAAATGTGTTTTATTCTTAATTTTTGCGTAAATTAATATGTATATGTGGCAGCAATTATTCAAACTCAATAAAACAGAACGGGCATGGCATCTTCCTATAGTTGCCGGACTTTGTGTTGCCATACCCCTATTGTTAGGTCTCGTATACAATGATATCGAAGCCGGCAAGCTAGCTTCTATTGGTGCACTAGTTATCCTTTATATCCAATCTAACAGTCTGGTAAACCGGATGATGATTCTTATGGTTTGTGGCTTTGGTTTTATTCTATCCTTCGCTGTTGGCGTAGTTTTTTCATTTAATGTTTGGGTTACGCCTCTCATACTGTCCCTGTACACCTTTTCGGTTCACTACGCATTAAATCGTCTTAAATTACTAAAGCCCCCAGGAAATTTTTTCTTTATCATGGTGACATCAATTGCGATCTCTATTCCACACAACCAGGCTAATATTGCCAGCAGCCTTGGAAACTTTTCCCTTGGTGTATTGATTGCTTGTATGATAGCTTTACTTTATAGTATTGTGGTTCTAAAAGGTAATAACCGTCCTGATGTCATGGTTTTACAAAAGAACAGTTACATCAACATAACTGAATCCATCATATTTGGTCTGACGGTAGGATTATCCTTATTAACTGCCATTCTACTGAAGCTCGAAAACCCATATTGGGTTCCAATTTCATGTATGGCAGTCATGCAAGGTGGCACAACGAAACACATCTGGATAAGAGCTACTCAAAGGGTATTAGGAACCTTAATTGGATTAGGCTTAACCTGGTTTATATTACAAATGAATATCTCTGTCTTAGGAATATGTATCAGCATCTTTCTTCTACAAACCATCGTAGAATTTCTGG
>JBEBRZ010000028.1:0-37191 GCA_040394615.1 Sphingobacterium mizutaii | reverse complement strand
GTTTTTTCCCGGTAATAAATTCCAGATTACAGATATCTTCCATGTGACCAAAAAATCTTAATCTTTTATTTGATTCAGAAGAATGCATTAATTTTCTTAATCCTTTTCCTTCAGAGTTTAAAACATAAATAGGGAAGTCAGCATACTGTGTTTTATTTAGTATTTCTAGAGAGGCATTCAAGTTTAGATGATCCTGATCAAATGCTGAAATCAATAGTATCTCATTTCCTTTTTTATTTAAATTCTCTCTCTCCATCATGTCATTATATGTTCCCTGGAAATCATGAAAACTTATCGGAAATATTTTGTGCGCCTTCGGATATTGTTCGTTAAAATAATTTAAATCTTTTGCTGCCTGGCCAGAATAAATTGAAATCCTCAAATCATTAGCAATGGAAGTGTGGAAAATGCGTAATGTCTGGATTAGTATTGCTTTTGCAGCATCGCCAAAACCCAAGAAAATAACATTTTTAATATCGCTGATTTTTTTTCCTGAAGCTTTCAGATCTAAAGGTATTTGCGAAAAAAATTGTCGAGCGAGCATTTTATGTATATTAAAGAAATGTAAATCAATATTATTCTTTTGGAAATGTATGCCGGAATTTTTAACCAGATCTATAAGTCTTGGATTGCTAAGGTGTAAAAAGCAGGTTAAATGGATTACTACAATTTGATTTATCATATATATTCTGCACAGATTCTCCTATTTCTATGACATCCTGTTCTTTTTCAAGAAATACGATTAAGGTAGATGCACGTTTAATACCTGCCTCGAGCATGGTGCTTTCTTCTTCGGCATTTCCTATTATAACCAGGTGCCCGAGTTTTTTAATAGATTTGATATCTGCGTGTGCGGTCTCCTTTTCAATAGCAATGGCTTTTTGGTTATATTCCTCTTTTAGCGATTTAAATAATTGTCTTCCTTTTTTTGAAATTCCAATGGAAATAATATGATTTTGTTTGAAGGATGCTTTCAAAAGGTTTATTTGTTCTGAAAACACCTTCTGTATAATTTTATATGCTCCGAAGAGTAAAATAGCTATTGTTCCAACTTTAGCGATAATAAGTTCCCAGGGCACATCTTGTTTTTCAAGCCCCGTGCCTGAAGGGTCGCCTCCGAAAACGATCTTAATAATACGATATATACGATCTGGTAGGTATCTGAACGTGTTACTTTCAGGATATAATTTAGATAATCCAACCCATGATAGTAAAATCAGGAGGCAAATAAAGAGTATGCCTAATAGTCCTTTCTGTCTTCTTGTTAGCTTCATTCGATTATTTGCTTAGATTTTGTCTCGCCTCTTTTAATAAGGCTTCAACATCTGATTTTAGGGATTTATTTTTTATTTTAAGTACTTGTTTCTCGGTTATATTAGTCAATCTTTGACCAATATATTGTGTTTCCGGATTTGCGCTCAAATAATTTGCTACCATAGCCCTAGCTAAAGGATGATAATCATAAGTAACAGCTAATAACTGTAGATTTGCCTCGTTTTTAATAGGATAATTCTTTTTTAAAAGTTCAGTAATCTTTATGCTGGAACTAGGTGAAACGGTTCGTATAAATGGATCTTCAAAGTACCAGGTGTTATAATCTCTTGTTGTATCTGAGTAATTGAGAATTGCCCCGGTTTCATTGTCGTATTTCTTGCCATAGAATTTTTCTAAATCCATCGCTAGTTGGTCTTTAGACATCGGAACCTGACCAGGTATTTCCCATATATTAATGGTGCTTCCATTCATTAGAGATTCTATAGTTAACAATTTTTTATCTCCTGGAGCTACATAAATTGTTTCAAATCGTTGATTGATAAAAGGCATTGTCAGAATATTCCCTGTCTTTGCATCTAATACCTTTGCTACAAATTTGTTATTGTCGTTATCATCTTGAACAAATATTTGTTCATCATTATCTGAGAAATGGAAGTATTTGGAGAATTTACTGATGCGAATTGTCTGACCGAATGATTTTTTTTCTTTTAAATCCCAAAGCCGCATATGAGTAGCATCTTCAGAGATAGCCAATACATTTCCTTTATTATTAAATACCATAAAAGGTACTTCAATAGTTTTTAATTTAATAATAGGGTTATAGGTTTTTGTCTCCAGTACTTCGGTGTTTCCGCTTCCATCCACTATTACCAGATATTCACTTGTAGGGCTAAACGCTCCACTACTTAATATACCTTTTCCTTCTTTAATTAACTTTTTAGTTGCAATATCCATAATTTGCCAATTGTCTGAATTAACCAGAATTACGGTTTTTAAATCCGGACTTGCTGTAAAGCCTTTTATTTCATGCTCCATACTAAAAGTAAACAATGGTTTACCTGTTTCTAAGTCCCATGCTCCAAAACTATTCGGTCCTGTTCTTGCTAATATCTGAGTTTCTTTGTCATTAAAAATGTAGGTTTTGGCTTGTGTGTCAAATGGCTTAACGCTTGATTTTCCATTACTTGCATCGAAGACATAGGTCTTCCCATTTTTATCTTTAACTAATAGTTTTTTGCTTTTGTGAAGGACATGAATGAGGGATATTTCTTCAGGTATTTTAATGAAATCTTTAGTTTTATTCCCGGTATTAAGATCTAATTTATCTACAGAGTTCCCCTTTTTATACCTTAAAAAGGCAACATCATCCGATATGCCTGGCAGTACATGAGCCATATCTTCATTTTCATAAAACTGAGCAACTCTTAACGGAGCACCTTTTTTATTTTCAATGAAAGTTTGGGAATTACTTGTCTGCAGAAATTGAGCCCAATCAGGAGATGAATTATCAGAATAAAGTGAACTTTCCTCTAATATTTTGGATAAATCATTGCTAAAAAAAATATTTTGTGGTAATTCCGTTGAATTAATAATGGTTCCGGTATTTGGGTCAAAGCGGATTATTTTATTGTCATTTCCAGCATAAAGATTTCCGTTGTCGGTAAATCCCGAATAGCGAATGGATATAGAGGTTGGGATGGTCCAGTTCAAGCCATTTATTTTATTAAGATAATGTAAGCCTGCAGGGTTAGAGAAGGATATTTGATTTCCATCCTTACTAAAAGATGGATTTTTGATCCCGGATGCAGTTTCTTTCTTGAAAATTTCTTTACCATTATTTCCATTCAGATCAAATACACTTATTTCAGAATGCTCTGGCAATAATCTATCGATAAATAATGTTTTTGAATCTGGGGAGATGTATGCAGAGGATGGTATAATTAAATCAGAGTGATATAGAATCTGGTCTTGTTTAGTTTCCGTATTGTATAACACTATATCTTTAGAATGTCTATTGAAAACGATGAATTTTGCATCAGGAGAAACAGCAATAATAGCAATAAATGTACTATCCGGATTAACTCTAATTTCTTCGGTAAAATCCTTGTCGATATCATACCTAATTATTTTATTTCCTGAAGCCGTTACATAAACCCTGTTTTTTGCGTCAAATAGAGGGTATCGGGTTTGATTGTTAAAGATATCATCTTTTTGGATATGTAGTTTCCGTTCGCCAGCATTCCAGATTTGGAGTACATTTTTATCCATCCCGGCACTTGCAAATCCTACTAACCATTTCCCATCAGGAGAGAATCTGACTACACCATAATTGACATTGGGCATTCTGGTTAAATCATCCTGTACTGCTAACATGGAATGCGCAAATAACTCAGCGCTTTTATCTCCTCTGCGTGTGGCTTCTGCTATATAAGCTGCACCATCACCGTACTCACTTTCTGTAAGCTTATTGATTCCGGAAGCATACAATGATTTTGCCAAATTCCTCAAAGCGGAATTTCTTTGATTCCAAGCGAATATTCCGGCAATAATGGCCAAGATGCCGAGTGCTGAGATTGCCGTCGCTATCCGCTTGATATTTCTGTTTTTCTGCTTTATTTTTTGTAGTTGATATGCCTGATCTCTTTTCGTTAATTCTCCAAGCGGCACCCCAAGAATTCCTGATATAATTTTCAATAGGGCAAGATCTAATAGACTTTTATATTCTTCGACGAGTTTTTTTATTTGGTTACCTTGTAATCCTTGATCATGTAGAAATCTTCTGTATCCCTCAGCGGATGTAAAGCCTTCGTTCTCTGTATGAGGAGTCCGGACATCTGCAGCCAGAACTTCCTCAGGTTGTTTATAGTTTATTTTTCCTGATACATCAATATTGTAGCGAAGTTCATCCGGGAAACACTGAGAATCGGTGTTTTCTTTACCGTATTCAGGCTCACCTTTAATTATTAAAGCGACAATTTGTTTTGATTTTCCGGTTTGTTTAAAGTATTTTATTTCATCTCTTACATAGGTAGAACGTGCTGATTTGGGAGAGCTTAGGTAGATTAGAAATTCAGAACGATCTAATGCATCTGATAATGATCCGCTTAAGCTGGAACTTGCGGATAATTCTTTCTCATCCTGAAACACCGGAAAAATCTGCCGTGGAATTTCCTTTCCAGCTGTGTTTTTTTTACCAATTAAATCTTCCGGAATTTCATAGGTTTCTAATGCATGGTGTAACCAATCTGTCCATTTTCTACCTTCACCTTGATTATCACTATGGCTATAACTTATGAATGCTTTGTATTTTTTGTTTAAACCTTTTTCTTGATTTTCCATATAAAGGATTGGTCGTGTAGTTTAATCTAATTTTAGCCTTGATTGTTAGCCGAAACTCATTTTACAAAAACCACACCTTTTTTACTTTTTTTTTAAAAAATTAGTGAAAATCGAAAATAAGCAAAACGATTAAAACCTTGTACTAGACAATGCCTAAAAAAATAAGTGGTCAAAAAAATTACAACATAAGAAGGCTTTGCAATCGCTCAAAAAAGGATTCAGATCACCACAACTTACCTATACTAATGCCCCTAAAGAATGCTAAAAACGCTGTTTTCGACATACCATAAACCACTTTCTCCTTTAATTAAATTTCTAACTTTGTGAAATGGAAAATTTGCGGCAAATAACTGAATTTAAGTCCTCGCCTGATTTGGTGGAGAGTCTCTATAAACACAGTATAAAGAAAAACTACAAAGCTGGAAGTATTATTCTTAATGAAAATTCTCATATCCGATCTATCCCGATAGTAATAAAAGGAATGATGAAAGTAATCCGGACAGAAGAGGATGGTCGGGAAATTTTGTTGTATTACATCAAAGCAGGCGAAAGCTGCATTATGTCTTTTTTGGGTGGATTGCATAACGAAACGAGCAAGGTAAAAGCCGAAGTTGAAGATGATGCGGAAATTTTGTTTTTACCTATGGATAAAGTCTCTCTGTTCATCAAAGAATATCCACAATGGCTAGATTATATTTTTCGTTTGTATCACAGACGTTTTGAAGAACTGTTAGAAATTGTCAATGCGATTGCTTTTAAAAAAGTAGATGAGCGGTTGTTAAGTTTGCTCAATAAGAAATCTGAACTGACAAAATCTAAAACTATTCAGATAACCCACGAGCAATTAGCTAACGAACTCGGAACTGCTCGTGTAGTGGTTTCCCGTTTGCTGAAGCAATTGGAAGAAAGAGGAGTTCTACAACTTGGTAGAAATAAAATAACTCTTATGTAACCAAAGTAGCTGTACAAGTTTTTGAGTTGATGCACCTTTGTGTATCAATCTTAAAAAGAATGGGTATAGCAGGTTATTTAGCATCAATTTTTATCGATATAGCTTTAAGGCTGATTGCTGACGTCCGTAATCTTCTTACTGGGCTCGTTTTGATTTATTTATTCAGTTTTGATGCGGTTCTGACAACCACTTATTTCCTTCTCATAGTCAGTACGACAAGTATAGTCGTTTTTTCTTCTTCAAAAAAGATTGGTTAGTATTAGAACGGTCGTCGTTTTCGGCATATTTTAATATTGTATATCAATGAAATAGTAATTCAATCATCTAAAATCAAATATCATGTCACAAACACATTTTTACGAAGTAAATATTCAATGGAAAGAAGGAAGAATTGGGGAATTATCATCACCTATTTTAGAAAAAACTATTGAATGTGCCACACCTCCTGAATTTCCCAATGGAATAGCCGGTATCTGGTCACCGGAACACTTATTTGTTTCAGAAATTAACAGTTGTTATATGGCAACCTTTTTGGCAATTGCACATAATTTCAAAGTGGAAATAACAGACTTTAGCTGTAAAACCGTTGCTAAACTGGAAATGATAGAGGGTAAGTATCAAATCACGCAAGCAGAAATGTTTCCGGATGTAAAGCTGGTCAATCCAAAAACGGATACTGACAAAGTTGGACGTATTATTGAAAAATCCAAGGCAGGATGTCTGGTTACAAATTCTATGAAAACGGAGATCATTCTAAAATCCAAAATCAGCTAATGTAACAAAGAGTAGATGTACAGGATAAAAGAACAATGGAAATTTGCAGTATCAAAAAAATAATTGATTGTAAACATAAGGTATTATGTTTCTTAAAGAAGTTTATGATAAAAGTTTATCGCAAGACAGCTATGCCCATAGTTATTGAGGCACAAGAGATATTGTATAAACCTGGATAAAAAACGCGTAAGAAATTAGATAATATAACGTAGGAAGAAATAAAATTAATGATTTATGTGGAGATTTATTGCTTTGCTTATGGGAATAATATTCCTGTTGGCCTGTGGAAAGAGCCCGCAAAAGAAGATGTCCGAAGAAGAAAAAAGTTCATTAGTTATTTTAGGAGATAGCATTTCAGAACAAATGCAAAATTTGTTATTAAAAAATGTTGCCGGGGCTATACAAAAGGGCGGAACGGATTATGCTGTTGAATTTTGTAACGTAGCAGCAATACCTCTCACTGATAGCCTAGCAAATAATCTGGAAATTTATATTCAACGGTTAAGTGATAAAAATCGAAATTCCATAAATGCTATTCAAACAAAAACAGACAGTTTAGCATGGGAGAAAATCAAATCCGAGAAGACAGATTTTATTGAGCAGGATAAAAATGGAGATGTATATTACTTCAAACCCATTTTAATAGCGATGTCAACTTGCTTCAAATACCATGGAAGTAAAACTGAAATAGCAGAAAGTACACAAAATATTATTACTCAAAAATACCCTAATGACAGAGCTATTGGCTATAAAATTGGCGATTTGAGGGGGATGTGGAAAATAAAACTAAAATAGAATTTTTAATAAAAAAAGTATAAATGATAGAATTTATTAGGCAGCCCTGGGCATGGTATGTCGCGGGACCATTAATCGGTTTAACTGTTCCTGCACTGTTAATTTTAGGTAACAAATCATTTGGTGTTAGTTCTTCGCTACGTCACATTTGTGCTTCATGTATGCCTGCAAATATTCCGTTTTTCAAGTACGATTGGAAAAAAGGAGTATGGAATTTATTTTTTGTATTCGGCATATTCTTAGGGGGTGCAATAGCCATACATCTTTTATCAAATCCTAATCCTATCGAAATCAATCCAGAATTAGCTTCAGAACTTGCCGGGTATGGTATCATAAACTATAACAACTTAGTGCCTGAAGATATTATGAACTGGCAATCGCTGTTTACGCTGAAAGGATTTTTGTTAATGGTTGTCGGTGGTTTTTTAGTGGGGTTTGGAACACGTTACGCAGGTGGTTGTACCAGTGGACATGCCATTAAGGGATTATCTAACCTGCAATTGCCTTCATTGATTGCAACTATTTGTTTTATGATAGGAGGCATTATTATGGCGAATTTATTTTTACCTATTATTCTTTCACTGTAATCGCAATAGTAATGCAAGAAAATTTAAATACAGAAAAAGATTTACAATGTCGAAAGTCAGACCCTATATGTGTTAACGAAATCCATTTAGAACAGCAATGGTATCACAACGTCAAATATTTGATTGTAGGCATATTATTCGGTATTGTATTCGTAAAAGCTGAAGTAATAAGTTGGTTTCGCATACAGGAAATGTTTCGATTCCAATCGTTCCATATGTACGGAATTATAGGAAGTTCCATAGTAGTAGGAATTATTTCAATATGGCTGATTAAGAAATTCAATATTAAAACTATTAATGGTGAAAAGATAGAATTTCACCCAAAGAAATTTAACAAAGGACAGATTTATGGTGGCTTGATTTTCGGTTTGGGTTGGGCTGTTACAGGAGCCTGTCCCGGCCCGTTGTTTGCACAGATTGGTACAGGTGCAACAGTGATAACCGTTACGCTTTTGAGTGCCATTGCAGGTACCTGGATTTATGGATTTATAAGAGAGAAGCTGCCTCATTAATCACATTCATAGGATTCAGATAAAACGAAAGAAAAAAAATATGATATTTTATGAACATCTAAGTGAATAGTATCCATTGTAACATATTCATTGCTCAAACAATATTCTTCGAATCTTTCCTACCTTTAGAAACCTTTTTAAAACATACGATTATCAAAAAATAGACAGTCAAAGATTATTTTACTCGATCGTATAGCATGTATAGAAAAAAACAGAAGCTCTTTTGGGCTTTAGCAGTTCCGCTATTTTTTAGCAATCCTTCATTCGCAGAAACTTCTACGAATAACGTTTTAATTTCAATCCAACAGACAGATAGTGTGTATGTTCAGTCTGTTGAAAAAATGAATCCAACTACTGTTGAAATACTCTTTTCTAATAAGCAGCTAATGCTTATGGATTTTTATGGAGAGAATATTTTTCGGTTATTCCAAGACAATAAATCATCTGTTATTCGAGATCCGCAAGCTACACCATCAGCTCAGATCTTAACGGATTCTCCTAGGGAATCAGTATCATCTCTGGAAATTCAGGATAAAGGGGAGTTCTGGCGTATTTCATCAAAAGAAGTTTCGTTTGAGATTAATAAGAAAACACGTTTATTTAAGATTTACAATATCAAGAATAATCAAATAGTCTTGGAGAGTGTTGAGCCTATTGATTTTGATAAGAAAAAAGTTATGGTATCATTAAAAGAACATGATACAGAGTATTTCT
This sequence comes from Sphingobacterium mizutaii, assembly GCA_040394615.1. Classification (GTDB taxonomy): domain Bacteria; phylum Bacteroidota; class Bacteroidia; order Sphingobacteriales; family Sphingobacteriaceae; genus Sphingobacterium; species Sphingobacterium mizutaii_A. The sequence goes on along the minus strand of JBEBRZ010000028.1, from coordinate 28,243 downwards.
TTGGTGGTGGTGTTCAAAATGGTCGGTTTTCACACAAAGGCAAATCCATTGCAATTGAGAATACCAATAAATGGACAGATGGAGGGGTAGCATCTCCAAACCCTTTTTATTGGTCAACAAACGGTTACGGGATTATGTGGTACACCTTTAAAAAAGGTAAGTATGACTTTGGAAAAACTGAAAAAGGAAAGGTGAAGATTTCTCATGATACTGATTATTTAGATTTATTTGTCATGGTAAATGATTCTCCAGTTGGGATATTAAATGATTTCTATCAATTGACTGGTAACCCAGTATTAATTCCAAAATTTGGGTTTTATCAGGGTCATTTAAATGCATATAATCGTGATTATTGGAAGGAGGATGAGAAGGGGATTCTTTTTGAGGATGGGAAAAGGTATAAAGAAAGCCAAAAAGACGAAGGTGGAATCAAAGAATCTTTAAACGGAGAAAAGAATAATTATCAATTCTCTGCACGAGCTGTAATTGACCGTTATGCAAAATATGATATGCCATTGGGCTGGATATTACCAAATGATGGTTATGGCGCGGGTTATGGACAGGAGAAGACTTTGGATGGGAATATCCAGAATTTAAAAGAACTAGGTGATTACGCTAGAGAAAAGGGAGTAGAAATTGGTTTATGGACACAGTCTGATTTGCATCCGAAGGATAGTATTGAGGCTTTGTTACAACGAGATATTGTTAAGGAAGTTAGGGATGCAGGCGTACGTGTATTGAAAACGGATGTTGCATGGGTAGGTGCTGGTTATTCTTTCGGATTGAATGGGGTGGCTGATGTAGGCCATATCATACCTTACTATGGGAATGACGCCAGACCATTTATTATTTCATTAGATGGTTGGGCCGGAACTCAACGCTACGCAGGAATCTGGTCAGGAGATCAAACAGGAGGACAATGGGAATATATCAGGTTCCATATTCCTACATACATAGGTTCAGGTTTATCCGGTCAACCTAATATAACCTCTGATATGGATGGTATTTTCGGAGGTAAAAATCCGAAAGTGAATACAAGGGACTTTCAATGGAAGACCTTTACCCCAATGGAACTTAATATGGATGGTTGGGGATCGAATGAAAAGTATCCACATGCACTAGGTGAACCTATAACCTCTATCAATAGAACATATCTGAAATGGAAATCTGAACTGATGCCTTATGCATATAGTATTGCAAAGGAAGCCATTGATGGGAAACCTATGATTAGAGCAATGATGTTAGATTATCCAAATAGATACACTTTAGGCTCAGCAACACAGTACCAATATCTTTATGGACCATATTTTTTAGTAGCACCGATTTATCAAGAAACCAAAGCGGATTCGATAGGAAATGATGTCCGGAATGGTATTTATTTACCGGAAGGTAAATGGTACGATTATTTTACCGGAGATGAATATGCGGGTAATACAATCGTGAATAACTTTGATGCACCCCTGTGGAAAACCCCTGTTTTTATAAAAGCCGGGGCCATTATTCCAAGGGTTAACCCCAATAATAATGTACAGGAGATTAATAAAAAACACCGGATTTATGAACTATATCCAGAAGGAAAATCACATTTCTATGAATATGATGATGATGGATTAACCCAAGCTTATCTAAATAAAGAAGGAGTAAGAACTTGTATAGAATCGGAAGTTGATGATAGAGGTAGATTACAAGTGCTTGTTAATCCAGCTGAAGGTGATTTTAAGGGCTTCGATAAAAATAAAAGTACGGAATTTAGAGTAAATGTAACAGCCAAACCAAAGCAAATAAAAGCGAGTGTAGGCAATCATAAATTGAAGTTAAGAGAGGTTCAGTCAAAAGCGGAATTTGATGCTGCTGACAATGTGTTCTATTATGAGGAGAAACCTAATTTAAATACTTTTGCAACTTCCGGAAGTGATTTTGCGAATATAGAAATCATTAAAAATCCTCAAGTCTTTATAAAAACTGAAACAACTGATATATCTTTAAACGCTATTACCTTAAATCTGGAAGGCTTCGTCTTTGAGCCTGGGGATACATACCACAAAACATCAGGACAATTAACAGCGCCAACTTCTGTGGCGGTTACTGAGGAGAAAATAAAAGCATATACTTTAGAACCAAGCTGGGAAAAGGTTACTAATGCGGATTTCTACGAGATAGAATTTGACAGCTTAAATTATAGTTATATTCAAGACACCACATTACTTTTTGAAGGGTTAAAACCTGAAACAGCATATAATTTTAAAATTCGATCGGTTAATAAGGATGGCTTTTCCGAATGGAAAGAATTTCAACAAACTACGAAATCAGATCCTTTAGAATTCGCAATTAAAGGAATAACAGGTGAAACCTCTGTATTAAATCAAGGGTCGGATGGTATAAACAATCTTTTTGATTTTGATGAAGGGAATATGTGGCACAGCAAATGGGGACAGAAAGCTGTACCATTTGATATGATTGTTGATCTAAACAGTTTTAACACGTTGGATAAATTCCAATATGTACCTAGATCAGGTGGGGGTAACGGAATTTTATTGGCTGGTAAAGTATTCTTCAGCAATGATAAAGAAGCATGGACAGAAGTAGGTGATTTTAATTGGGATAATAACGATAGCGTGAAGGAATTTTTATTTAAAGATCAACCAAGTGCGCGCTTTATAAAACTATCTGTTTCTAAGGCTGTTGGGGACTTTGGATCAGGAAGAGAAATGTATGTTTTTAAAGTACCGGGTACTGATAGTTACATGCCTGGAGACATAAACAATGATCAATTAATCGATATAAATGATTTAACTTCTTATATTAATTATACCGGTCTGAGACAAGGTGATGCCGATTTTGAAGGATATGTAAGTAATGGCGATATTAATAAAAACGGCTTGATAGATGCTTATGATATTTCTAATGTTGCAACAAAAATAAGAGGAGGAGTAGAGATCTCAGGCGACGAAAAATTATCCGGATCTTTGAAGCTATCCACTTCAAAGTCTTCCTATAATAAAGATGAAATTATTGAGATCAGGGTTATTGCAGATAATTTGAAAGATGTTAATGCATTCTCTTTTGCTTTGCCTTACAATGCTCAAGACTTTGAATATATTGGCATTGAGAATAAGTTAGCTAAGCAAATGGACAACCTAACAAATGACAGATTGCATAGTAACGGACAGAAGGCATTATACCCAACTTTTGTAAATATTGGAGATAAAGAAGCGTTGCAAGAACAGGATGGAATTGTTTTAATTATAAAATTAAAAGCTAAACGAGCAGTAACATTTAAGTTGAAAGCTCAAGATGGAATCTTAGTTAGCAAGGGATTACATAGCATTAAATTTTAGGAAAAAGAATAAAGCCGCTAGATTTTAGCGGCTTTATTTTTATTCGAAATTGTTATTAGGCAAGAACAAATTGTAAGTCTGCTTGAAATTTAACATCTTCACTTACCATTACACCACCGGTTTCTAAAGCAGCATTCCAAGTTAAACCAAAATCAGAACGGTTGATTTTACCAGTTACCGTGTAACCAGCTTTTTGATTACCCCAAGGATCTTTTCCTATTCCTCCGAATTCCACATCAAATGTTACTGGTTTAGTTACTTCTTTAATGGTTAAATCACCTGTAACCTTATATTCACCATCTTCTGTTTTATTAATTCCTGAAGAAATAAATTTAATTTCGGGAAATTGAGAAGAAGCAAAGAAATCTTCGCTTTTTAAGTGTTGGTCACGCTGACTGTTTTTAGTATTGATGGAGTCTGCTTTTATGTCAACAGTTACTTGCTTTGCATTTTCAAGAGATTCAGAATCACCATCAACCTGAACGTTAAAATTTTCAAAATGACCTTTTACTGTAGAGATCATCATGTGTTTTACTTTAAATTCGATTTCGCTATGAGCGTTGTCTAAATTCCAATTTGCCATAATATTTTATTTAAATTTCTAATTTCAATTGATTACTCTGCAAAGATGCTGCTTATATTGGTTGTATACATTGATGTATGGTAAGAAATAATGAACAAAGAATTTAAGATTAAATATGCATAATGAAAGCTTGATGAATGTGTATTTGTTAAAATCTGTTAAAGCAATTTTACTTGTTAAATCTCGTAGTATATTTGACAGCAAATGAAATCGATTACCATATTTCTATTATTTTTCTTCTTCCTAATAATTAGGAGTGGTAATAGTCATGAGGTAATCAATTATTCTGATAGACCTGCTATCAGTTTTATGGAGAGTCATTCTGTGAATGATTTTAAAGCAAAACCTACCCATGATCAAGATCAAACATTTTCCAAATCCAGTTCAACCGGAATAAATGGAGATTATGTAATCTTTGAGCAAGAATCTGAGGACTTTCAGCTATGGAAGGATTATCATCTTCAGATGGTATTCTATTCTTGTCTTATTGCGTTTACATTTTATGTTTTTTCGCTCTCAACCTCGGTTCGGAGATATTTTTCATTCCTTATTGATAATAATTCCAGTCCCTTATTTATTACTCAGCGCTCGCTGAGAATTTAGTTCTCAAGTTACTTCAATAGTTATAGGCATTTACCAGGTCTTATTTGAAGATATCTTAATTCACCATTAAAATTTAAGTAATTAAATACTTCATTTGACTATTGAATGTCTGATTATTTCTGTTTGGGATCATACCATACTATCATTAACATTTTATCACATATCAATTAAACATGAAGAGAGTTTTTATGCTCATGAGTGCTGCGTCCATGCTGTGTCAAATGGCTTGCAGAGAGAAAAAGGAAGAAAAAGAGGAATCCTTTAAATATACGGCAACATCTCCGGCAGAACTCGATACCTGCTTTACGAGAGCGTATGTTTCTCAAATTAAATCTGTAAGAAATATAGAGTTAAGAGCTTTAGAGAAAGGATATCTAGAGCAAATATTAGTAGACGAAGGACAAACAGTCAGGAAAGGACAGCTTTTGTTTAGAATCATGCCGAAGATGTATGAGGCTGAATTAAATAAGCAGCTTGCTGAAGTGGAAGTTGCAGAAATCGAAGTAGAGAATACAAAGAATTTATCGGACAAGGATATTGTTTCACCTAATGAATTGGCAATGGCCAAAGCTAAATTGGAAAGAGCAAAGGCTGAAGCATCTATTGCAAAATTACATCTAAATTTTACTGAAATACGGGCTCCATTTGATGGAACCATTGACAGGATTCCTTTAAAGCAAGGTAGTTTGGTGGATGAGGGTGAACTATTAACTAGTTTATCCGACAACAGCCAAGTATTTGCATATTTCAATGTTTCTGAACCTGAATATTTGGATTATCAGCGCAATATAGCCGGTAGAGGCGATAATCATGTCGGTCTTTTATTGGCAAATAATGAAGAATTAGCTCAGAAAGGAATAGTGGAAACTATAGAAGGTGAATTCGATATAGAGACTGGGAACATAGCTTTTAGGGCAAAGTTCTCTAATCCTGATAAACTATTACGAAATGGAGAAACAGGTAAAATATTAATGAAAGTCCCTATGAAACATGCATTAATTATTCCTCAGAAAGCCACATTTGAAGTGCAGGATAAAAAGTATGTTTTTCTTATTAATAAGAATGGTAAAGTGGTTTCTCATCCGATTAAAATAGGCGCATCGTTGGAAGATTTGTATGTGGTCTCAGAAGGGCTTTCTGTAAATGATAAAATTGTTTTGGAGGGAATTCAAAAGGTAAAAGATGATGAGCAGATTAAATATAGTTTCGTTCAACCCAAGGATGCAATTTCGAATTTGAAATTGAAAACTGAATAAGGAAATAAAAAGAAAAACATGTTTAATAGATTTATAAATAGGCCGGTACTATCCATCGTAATATCCCTTGTTGTTGTTTTCTTAGGGGTACTGTCTATGACACAATTGCCAGTAACTCAATTTCCTTCCATATCACCTCCAAAGGTTAATGTAACTGCAGAATATCCAGGAGCAAATGCCGAATTAATGATTAAGGCAGTGATCATTCCACTTGAAAGAGCCATGAATGGAGTACCGGGGATGAAATATATGTCATCAGATGCTGGTAATGACGGAGAGGCTAGTATCCAATTAGTATTTGATTTAGGAACCGATCCGAATCAAGCTTCGGTGAATGTACAGAATAGAGTCGCATCGGTAGTGAATAAACTACCTCCTTTAGTTGTTCGGGAAGGAGTAAAGATAACTCGGGAAGAATCTAATATGTTGATGTATATTAATATGTATAGCGATGAAAAGGATTTAGATGGAAATTTCATGTACAACTTCGCTGATATTAATGTGGTGTCGGAGCTGCGAAGAGTAGCTGGGGTCGGGGTTGCTGATATTTTAGGAAACCGAGAATATGCTATGCGTATCTGGCTAAAGCCAGATCGAATGACCGCTTATAAAATATCTTCTGAAGATATTATGAAAGCATTGGAAGAACAAAGTTTAGAGGCTTCGCCGGGACGTGCAGGTGAATCATCAGGTATTAAATCACAATCTTTTGAATATATCCTAAAATACTCTGGACGATTTACCACGGAATCAGAATATGGAAATATCATATTGAAAGTTAATTCTAATGGGGAAATCTTACGATTAAAAGATGTTGCCGATATACATTTTGGATCGGCGATGTATGATTTATATTCAACATTAAATGGTCGGCCATCCGCAGCGATTGTATTGAAGCAGTCTTATGGTAGTAATGCCTCTCAGGTAATCAAAGATGTTAAAGCAAAAATGGAGGAATTACAGCAATCTTTTCCGAAAGGATTGCATTACGAAATAAGTTATGATGTATCTAAATTTTTGGATGCTTCGATAGAGAAAGTCGTGCATACTTTAGTGGAAGCCTTCATACTTGTTGCAATCGTAGTGTTCTTATTCTTAGGAGATTTAAGATCAACTTTAATTCCGACAATTGCCGTACCCGTTTCTTTGATTGGAGCATTTATTTTTATGCAGATCTTTGGAATGACGATCAATTTGATTACACTTTTCGCATTAGTTCTAGCAATAGGAGTAGTTGTGGATGATGCAATAGTCGTTATAGAGGCGGTGCATAAGAAGATGGAAGTCGATCATATTTCTGCTTATAAGGCAACAAAAAGAGCTATGCATGAAATTGCAGGAGCTATTATTGCGATTACTTTTTTGATGGCATCCGTATTTATTCCTGTTGCATTTATGTCCGGCCCTGTGGGGATTTTTTATCGCCAATTTTCAATCACTATGGCTACCGCCATAATTCTTTCAGGTATAGTAGCATTGACGTTGACACCTGCATTGTGTGCGATGTTACTTAAGAATAATCATGGGAAACCCAGAAAGAAATCAATTATCGATAAATTTCTGGAAACCTTTAACCGCGGTTTTGATAATATGCAGGACGGATATATAAAGATTCTCAGCAAGATTGTCAATAAAAGGGCTTTAACTTTTATCGTGCTAATTGGTTTTTGTCTCGCTGCTTATTTTTTGAATAATAGTGTTCCTTCGGGATTTATTCCAAATGAAGACCAAGGAATGATTTATGCGATTATACAAACTCCTCCTGGTTCTACTTTAGAGAGAACAAATAAAGCAACACAGGAACTTCAGAGAGAAGCAAGGAGTATTGATGGAATTGCATCTATATCATCATTGGCAGGGTATGAAATTTTAAATGAAGGAACTGCAGCAAATACAGGAACTTGCTTAATTAATCTCAAAGGATGGGATGATAGAAAAGAGTCTGCATTAGAGATTATAGCGCAATTGGAGAAATGTGCAGAAAATATACCAGGTGCTTCTATAGAATTCTTTCAACCACCAGCTGTTCCGGGCTATGGGGCCGCAGGGGGATTTGAACTCCGGTTATTAGATAAAACGGGTAATAGTGATTTTCAAAAAATGGAACAGGTTAGCCGTGATTTTGTCAAGGAGCTTAATAAGAGACCAGAACTTTCTTCTGTGTTTACCTTTTTTAGCGCGAGTTTTCCTCAATATCTATTAAGTATTGATAACGATGTTGCTCAACAGAAAGGAGTTTCTATTGAGAATGCAATGAGTACATTGTCTACTTTAGTAGGGTCCAATTATGAAACGAACTTTATCAAATTCGATAGACAATATAAAGTTATGGTCCAAGCACTTCCTGAATATCGGGCATTGCCTGAAGATATTCTGAAGCTATATGTTAAAAATGATAAGGGAGAAATGGTTCCGTTTTCAGAATTTATGCATATGGAAAAGGTATATGGTTTATCAGAAATTACAAGACATAATATGTATTTAGCCTCTGAAATCTCAGGATCTTCTGCTGCAGGTCATAGTAGTGGTGAAGCTATTAATGTGGTGAATGAAATAGCTAAGAAAACTTTGCCTAGGGGGTATGGTATTGACTGGGCTGGTATATCCAAGGATGAGGTGGCAAGAGGAAATCAAGCTATTTATATTTTCTTGATTTGCCTTGGTTTTGTATACCTCGTATTAGCAGCGCAATATGAAAGTTTCATCCTTCCTTTTGCAGTTATTTTATCATTGCCAGTAGGGATTTTTGGAGCATTTTTCCTCTTAAAATTGCTTCATATGGAAAATAATATTTATGCCCAAGCTGCTTTGATTATGTTAATAGGGCTCTTAGGAAAAAATGCGGTATTAATTGTCGAGTTTGCTGTTCAAAGGAAACAGGATGGATTAAGTATTCTGGATGCCGCAATGGAAGGAGCCAAGGTTCGGTTTAGACCAATATTAATGACCTCATTTGCATTTATTGCCGGATTAATACCATTAGTTCTGGCTACTGGTCCAGGAGCAATAGGTAATCGAACAATCGGTACTGCAGCGGCGGGAGGGATGTTGTTTGGAACCATCTTCGGTGTGCTTATCATCCCGGGCCTTTATTATATTTTTGGAACTATTGCTTCCAAAAGAAAGTTAATAAAACATGAAGACGAAAACCCATTAAGTGAAGAAATAGATGGAAGAAAATAATAGCGTATATAAGTGGATTGTTATCCTTCTTTCTGTATTGTTAATTACAGGATGTAAAGTACCCCAAGGAACACAAAAGAAAGAAAATAGAGAAATTCCTTTAACATTTAACGAGGATATTTCGGGTCAGGATACTATAAGTTCAGGAGCATTGAAATGGAGAGAATTTTTTACAGATCCTAATCTTATAGCTTTGATTGATACTGCTTTGAAGAATAATCAAGAGCTTAATATTACACTTCAAGAACTAGAAATTGCTAAAAATGATATTATGCTAAGAAAAGGAGCATTAAGGCCTATTGTTGGTCTGTCAGCAGGAGGTGGTTTGGAGAAAGTAGGTAGATATACATCTCAAGGTGCTGGCGATGCTTCAACAGAAATTATTTCAGGTCATGAAATGCCGGATCCTTTGGGGGATTTGAATATTGGGGCTTTTGCTCATTGGGAAGTGGATATCTGGAAGAAGTTAAAAAACTCAGAGCAAGCTGCGGTGAGTCGTTACCTCGCTACCGTGGAAGGAAAGAATTTTGTTTTGAGTACATTAATTGCAGAGATTGCCAATTCATATTATGAATTATTAGCATTTGATAACCAGCTTTTAATCATACGACAGAATATTAATTTACAGGAGAGAGCATTGGAGGTGGCTAAGATTCAGAAAGAATCTGCACGAGTTACGGAATTAGCGGTTCAGAAATTTGAAGCTGAAGTAGCTAAAACGAAAGGTATGGAATACTCGATTCTTCAACAAGAGAAGGAAACTGAAAATAGATTAAATTTTCTTTTAGGAAGATTTCCCCAGTCTATTGCTAGAAATCAAGCAAGTTTTATTGATCTTGTTCCGATGCAGGTTAAAACAGGAATTCCCAGTCAAATGGTTAGAAATAGACCGGACATCCTTCAAGCTGAACATGAACTAGAAGCAGCAAAATTAGATGTTAAGATAGCGCGAAAAGAGTTTTATCCATCCTTGGATATTTCTGCATCCTTCGGTTTACAAGCTTTTAAACCTTCTTATTTATTTAAGTTACCTGAATCTTTATTATACAATATAGCTGGTGATTTAACAGCTCCACTTCTTAATAAAAGTGCAATAAAAGCCGAGTTTAATGTTGCGAATGCAAAACAAATTCAAGCAATATACAACTATGAAAAAACTTTATTGAATGCTTTTACAGAAGTATCAACTCAACTTTCTAATATCAGCACCCTAGAGAAAGGGTATGCCTTTAAAAAGGAAGAGGTAGATGCTCTAAATAAATCGATTGAAGTTGCAAATGACTTGTTCAAATCAGCAAGAGCTGATTATTTAGAAGTACTGATCACACAGCGAGATGTATTGGATGCCAAATTAGAATTAATAGAAACAAAGAAACAACAACTTAATGCTGTTGTAAATGTGTACAAAGCTTTGGGGGGAGGTTGGAAATAAGATCGAGATAGATTTTGGAATCTAATTTTATTCAACGTTGATTTTAATGTATTTTATTTGTATTTGCCCTTTTATGTAGCTTGAGTTTCGGAAGGTTATTTGCTCAAGAAAGTCCAATATCAGTTGGTTTACATGTAGATTGGAGTATGGAATCACCAACTTGGCAGAAATTTTATGGAGTTCAGGGAAAATATGATTTGACAGAAAAACAAGCATTACAAGCGCAAGTAGGATTGGCGGATTATGATATGGTTTATTTTGGTGCTGATTATTTATATACTATTTTCTCTTGGAATAAATTACCTAGTATTTTTTTAGGAACAGGATTAGGTTATGAGGGAGTAAGGGGTTCTGATATCAATGATTTTATTATAAATGGACAAGTTGCGGTTCAATTTGATATTAAAAGATTTTCTCCTTATGTGGGATATAAAGCTAAGTTTTATTTTGAGACAGAAGGGATTGATCCAACTAGTTTAATGTTAGGACTAAGATTTAGGTTATAACGCTTCTATAATCCAATTAAAACACTTACTAAAAAAGAGTAGGTGTTTTTTATTTCTATGTCTAGAAATATTTAGCTCAAAGTTGATCTTCTAGGTATTAAAGAAGATTTTAATTCAATTGTTTCAAACTCTTCAATTGGGTACTTAGAGTTTATAATTTCTACTAATTTCTGTATAGCTATTCTTCCTATTTCTTCTGTTGGCTGAACCACTGTAGATAATGAGGGGTTTAATGAATTGGGAATTCTGATATTTGAAAAACCAATGACAGCAACTTCTTCAGGTACTTTAATATTTAATTCGGCAAGTATTCCTAATGTTAGTGTAGTGATATCATCTGTAGCACCGAAAACAGAATCAACCATTTTATTATTTGACTTTAAAAAGTTTAGCTTTTTAATTATGGAGCTCTCGATTTCGTCGTGTTTACTGTAATCACATTCTAAATAAAGATTTGGGTCAAATGATATATTATGATCCGAAAGACACTTTTTAAATCCAATTAATCTGTCTTCAGCAACACCAATATTTTTACCTGTAATATGTAAAATGTTTTTCCTACCGGTATCTAATAGGTGTTTAGTAGCCTCGTAAGCACTTAATTGATTGTTAATTCCTACCTTATGAGTTTTTAGATCATGATTGACTCTATCAAAAAGAACGACAGGAATCCCTAAGTTTTGAAGGTTTTTTAATTGTTCATAATTCGAATTAGAAGAAACCGGGGAAATAACCAATCCATCAATTCCTCGCATCTCCAACACTTCAATAGCGTGTTTTTCAAGTTTTATATCATCACGGCTTTGCATGATAATAATATCGTATTTCTCTACTTGGGAACCTTTGTGGATCCCATCTAAAACCTGAGAAATAAATGTATTACTGATATTAAATACGATAACTCCTATTGTATTAGTCTTCCCGGTCTTTAAGGTTCGTGCAACTTTATTCGGTGTATAATTATGCTTTTCAGCATAATCTTTAACCATTTGTTTCGTCGCATCGCTGATTTCATAGCTGTCTGATAAGGACTTAGATACCGTTGAAATTGAAAGTTTTAAATCTTTTGCAATGTCTTTTAAGGTCTTACGTTCTATCATAATTAATCAATATTGATCTCGATATATGAATATCATTGTCCAATTATCTAAATAAACGGAATTTTAATGATTTTGTCAATTGATTTTGGTTAAAATAAAAACATATTATGTCTCTTTTTTGATTTTCTTCCCCTTTCTAAACAATGTCTTATTTTTTAATTTTTAATATGTAGATGTATATCTATAAGTGAATTAATTATTAATATATTTTTTCAAACTCATTAATGAAAAATGGAATTTTTTGTAGAAAATTTAAAATTGGGAATTAGTGGGAATTAATATTTTGGAATAATTTATGTTTTAAGAATATAAGCTAAATAATTATGATAATGAATGTAGATTTTGATGGAGTATGAATAGCCTTAAAGTAATTATAACAGGTGCTACGGGTATGGTAGGTGAGGGGATACTTCAGGAATGTCTTCAAAATCCCACTGTAGATGAAATTCTTATCGTAAATAGGAAGGAATATTCTATTCAGCATCCTAAGCTTAATCAAAAATTAGTTGATGATCTTAACCAAATCAATGAGTTTGATAATGAATTATTAAAATATAATGCTTGTTTTTTTTGTGCAGGTGTGTCTTCGATTGGAATGAATGAAGATGAGTATACCAAACTAACCTATGACCTTACTTTAAATTTCGCAAAAATATTGGCTGAAATAAATCCTGAAATTACATTTTGTTATGTTTCCGGAAAGGGTACAGACAGTTCTGAAAGTGGAAATGTTATGTGGGCGCGGGTAAAAGGGAAGACTGAAAACCATTTATTAAAATTACCTTTTAAATCGGTTTATAATTTTAGACCTGGATTTATGAAACCTAGTCCCGGAGCGAAAAACGTAAAGGGGATATTCAAGCTGATAAATTTTATATATCCAATTTTAAGGTTTTTCAGTAAAACTTACTTTTTAACCTTAGAGGAAGTTGGAAAATCCATGACCATTGTTGCTATTAACGGTTATAATAAACATGTACTTGAAGTTCAGGATATTTCTTTTCTCAGTAATAAATATTAAATATTTGTCTTAAACACTTCTATAACAGGCTGCTATTATTTTTGTATACATACAGATAAATCAATTCTGAAATAATGTTTCTTATAAAGAATATTTATTACATTATTATGGTTAATATTGCACTCAGGTTGTCTATTATTAATTTTCGCGTGTTACAATATTATCTGTTAATAAGTTTTATTATTATGTTGGGATTTGAAATTGAAAAAAAGTATCGCTCAATTGATTTTTATTGTGTTAATTAGAGTTGAACTTAAATTAACTATTTAATACCTTTTTAGCGAAGTCTATTGATAATTTCGATAAGGATTATTTAGCGCCAAAATTATAAATCGTTTTAGCAATTATTTATTATTAACTATTATATATATGTGGAATTCAGACAAATTTACTCGGAGAGGAAATAAACTATGGATTATTCCATTGGTTCTCCTCGCAACTAGTTACCATTCGGCTAATGCCAATAGTAGCAATGAACCAAACAAAATTTCGGTTACTAGAATGTATTTGCAACAGACTGTTTCAGGTACTGTTCGTGATGCTGGTTCGAACGAACCTATGGGTGGAGTAACTATTTCAGTTAAAGGGACTAGTTCTGCTACCCAAACAGATGAGAATGGTAACTTTTCTATTGAGGCAAGTAACGGGCAAGTGATAGTAGCCAATTTCTTAGGGTTTAAATCTCAGGAAAAAACAGTTAGTTCCGGTACTATGAATTTCTCTTTAGAAAGTACTGCACAACAAATGGAGGAACTTGTGGTGGTTGGTTATGGTACAATGAGAAAATCAGATGTTACAGGTTCAATTTCTGTTGTTAAAGGGGATGATATGATTAAGGCACAGAATTTTAGTCCTCTGGATAACTTAAGAGGGCAAGCAGCTGGTGTTAATATCTATTCAAACTCAAGTCAACCTGGTGCGTATGCCAACAGGGTAGTTATTCGTGGTACAAATACTATTAACTCTTCTTCTAACCCACTTTACGTTGTTGATGGAGTAGTCATGCAGGATTTTCATCTTTTAAACCCAAATGATATTGAAAGAATTGAGGTCTTAAAAGATGCGTCTTCAGCTGCAATCTATGGTGCTCGTGGTGCTAATGGAGTTATTTTAGTAACTACTAAAAGAGGTAATAAGGATGGAAGCAAAACGATTAGCTACCAAGGATCTGTAAGCAGTAACTCTGTCCAAAGATATATGAATCTTTTAAATGGCCAAGAATGGGTAGATGCTTTTATGATAGGGCTAGAGAACGAAAACAGATGGCAAGGAAAAAATTGGTCCTTAAATAAGGCAGACTGGTTTAATGATCCAAACTATTTTGATGCTAGCGGAAACCCTTTGTATAATACGGATTGGCAACGCGAAGCTACTAGAAATTCGATTTCTCATAATCATCAGATTAACATTCAGCAAGGAGACGAAAATTCCTCGATTGGTGCATTCTTGAATTATTCTGAACAGCAAGGAGTCGTAAATAATACCGATAACAAACGTATTAATGCAAAATTGGCTTATGATGCCAAGGTCAAGGATTGGTTATCAACTAGTGTTAATCTGACTACAAACCATACCTGGGGGCGTTACACGCCTGAGGATGGGGGAGGCCAAGACGCCAGACGTACCATGATAGAGATGTTACCTTGGTTACCAATCTATCAGCCAGATGGTCAATACACGAATTCATCATCATCAACTGTATCTAGTGTTCTTGGATTTGAGGGAATGGCAAATCCTGTTTCCATATTAGATCTTCAAAAGCGTATGCGTTATAATACACAAATTTTTGGTAATGCGGCTTTAACTTTTCACCTAGCCGAGGGCTTGGACTTGAAAACACAATTTGGTATTGATAATCACAGAAAAGAATATCGAGGTTATTCTTCCATTACTTTGAACAATATTTCCAGACCTAATGGATGGGCGGAAATTAATAGTTGGAATGATTTATATTGGCAAGAAGAGACTTACTTAACCTATAATAAAGAATTTGATAGACATAGAATTAATGCGATGGCTGGTTTATCCTGGCAAGAACGCACTTATTTTGGTTTTAGTGCACGAACAGAGGGATTTACAACCGATGCTTATGAGTATAATAATTTAGGAGTCGGGTCAATACCTGCTTCGCCAAGTTCGGGAACAAATAAATGGGCGATGAATTCTTATTTCCTACGCGCTAATTATAGTTTCGATGACAGATACTCTGCTACAATTACAGCCCGTGCTGATGGTTCATCAAAATTTGGTAAGAATAAAAAATATGGCTTCTTCCCATCTGCCGGTTTGGCTTGGAATATATCAAATGAGGAATTCATGAAAGATGCGGAAAAAATTAGTAATCTAAAGTTGCATACAAGTTTTGGTATAACCGGAAACTCGGAAATTGATCCTTATGCTTCGTTATCTATGATTGGTGCTGGTACAACCTTAATGGATGGTACTCGAGTTCCTTCATATGTTGTAGGTAATTTAGGTAATCCTGATTTACAATGGGAAAAGACCAAAACATATGACGCAGGTATTGAATTTGGCTTATTTGATAGTAGATTGAATTTTGATGTTTCCTATTATAATAGAACGACAACTGACTTATTGTTAAGAGCACCTGTACCTTATTCTACAGGTTATGCTGATGTTTGGAAAAATATTGGATCAGTAAGAAATCAAGGGGTAGAAATTTTAATAAATGCATCTCCAGTTCGAAATGACAATTTAAGATGGAATATGACATTGAACACTAGTTTCAATAAAAATGAAGTCTTAAAGCTTGGAGATAATAATGAAGATTTACTTATTAATAGTTGGGTAGGTGGACCGAATAGTATTATTCGCGTGGGTGAAAACTTGAATAGTTTCTATGGTTACAATCGATTCGGAATTTATACTGTTGAAGACTTCGAGAATGGTGATATTGAAGAAAGTAAAATTGGGCGTCCAAATCGCTCAACAACTCAAGAGATATTAGGAAAAGGTGTGCCAGATTGGGTTGGTAGTTTTATCAACAATGTTAATTATAAGCAATTTGATCTAACAGTTGATTTACAATTTAATTACGGTGTTGAAACGATGCAACAATTTTATCACTCTACATATGATCGGTTTGGTATTACAAACGGTCTAAAAGAGATTTTAACGGATGCATACAATGGCTCTAACGCAGGAACTATGCAGCAAGCTATCTATTTAACGAATAGTGGACACGCAGGACAAGATACCAATGTAGATTCCTCATGGGTTGTAGATGGGTCGTATTTGCGTGTCAATCTGATTCAATTAGGATATTCGTTTACTTCGGAATTAGCTCAAAGAATGGGGTTCTCAGCGTTACGAATTTATGCTAGTGCTAATAATCCTTGGTTAATTACAAGTAAAGAATTTAAGGGTTATGACCCAGAAAGTACTTCTTTGGGAGATGGAAACAAGTTTGGACAAAACATGACTTTCTTCTCCTACCCAAGAGCTAAAACTTTCACATTTGGACTTAACCTAACTTTATAATTTTTCAAGAGACGATATTATGAAAACGAAAAATATTGCAATCGCCATATTGTTAACAGGAGTGATGGGACTGAGCTCTTGTAATAAATTTTTGGAAGAAAATCCAAAATCAAATGAAACATTAGATTTCTTTTATGAAACGGAAGCTCAGGCAAGAGGTACCGTAAATGCACTTTACAGAAGAGGAGCTCCTGTCCGTTATGGGAATGCTGCTAGTGCTTATGTTGGCCCTACTGCCTCAATTCCGACCATGTTAACTGGTTATTTTACCAATTCTTACGAAGGACAGGAACTCGTGTGTTTATATTCTAAACAATTAACGAGACAACAGAATACACGCATCGTATCTAATACGATGAATACGATTTGGAATGATAGCTATTCAGCGATAAACGTTGCTAATGGAGGAATAAAACATATTCCAAACATATCAATGCCAGACGAAGGTAATCGAAAAATGATGATTGCTGAAGCCAAATTTTTCAGAGCTTTCAACTATTTTTATTTAGTTAAAACATTCGGTGATGTACCGATGCCAGTGGAGCCTTATGAAAATTTAGAGAATATGTATTTAGCAAGAAAACCTATTGATGAGGTATATGGATTAATAGAGGCAGATTTGAAAGAGGCTGTGGAAGTTCTTCCGGCAACCACTTTTGCCAATAATAACTTTCGTCTTACTAAGTATGTAGCAGCCATGGCTTTAGCTAATGTGTATTTACAGCAAGGTAAATTTGCTGAAGCAGCAACTTATTCTAAAATGGTTGTTGATTCTCCCCACGCTTTGGCGACGAATGATGATTTGAATATGAATAGTGCATATAACAAATTGAGGAAAACAGATGAACTCCCTGAGAGTATTTATGCATATGAATTCGACGGTCCAATAAATAGTAGCGGATGGTGGACAACCTATGGTTTTAATGCCTCTGCAACAGCGATATTTGAAACATACGCTATATTCGAAAGAGTTTTTGGACCTACCGCACGATTTTTAAACGTGTATAATGAGGATGATCTTCGCATTAAACCTAATCAGTTTTTTCATTGGGAATATAAACATCCAACTACTGGAGAGATTTGGAAATCAGATAATGCAGGAATATGGTATTATGTGGATGAAGCAGCATTGTTAGGTTCTGGTCGTGGTACCAAAGATTGGAATATCTATCGTTATGCAGAAGCTTTATTGATTGCTGCCGAAAGTACTGTGAAAGCCGGAAATGCTGTTACTGCCGAAGCTGCAGGATACTTAGCCCAAATAAAAGCGCGTGCAAACACAAAAGGTAAAACTGTGGCGCAATTCACAACAGAGCTTCAGGCATTGTCACCGACAGCTTTCGTGGAAGAAGTTTGGGCTGAGCGCTTAAGAGAATTGCCTCTTGAATTCAAAATGTGGGATGATTGCTTACGTACCGGAAAATTCCCGGTAATTTCAGCTACTGAAAAGGGTAAGGTTAGTTTTGTGAATTTAATAGGAGCAACTAATGCTGCTGGGGCGGTATTTAAAGATTCGGACCTATTGTGGCCAATATCTTTAGATGAGCTTCAACGTAATCCTGAACTTACTCAAAACAAAGATTATCAAGCGAGCAATTAAAATATATAAATATTCAAAAAGGGATCGCATATAGATCCCTTTTTTGTTTTATTACAACTTCTCTCTAATAAAATTAATCCTTTTTTCCACGCTTAGCTTAGGAACCTCTATTACATCATAATTATAAGCTAAATACACTCTCTTCATAGATTCATAAGTATATAAGGCTTCCTCCCAAGTTTGTTTCCTCTCGGAATCAGTTTTATAGATTTCTTCCCAAGGGGGTAAAAGAAATACTTTTTTATAATAGCTATGTTTTATAAAATATTCTTGCTCTGGTTTAATAGGAATATTTTCCATTTGCATGTAGCAAATGGTATCAAGAATACCTCTGTCAAAAAAGACAATATCACCTACATAAGTATTATAAATATTTTGATAAGACAGGAGCGATGCTTCCCACATTAAATTTGCATATTCTTTTTTATTTACCCAGGGGAGAGCTGTTCCTTTGTTTAAAACCTGATGTTTGATAATATCTCGTGCCACCTCAGGAACTGTTATGTATCCCTGTTGACCAAGCTCATTTAATAATGTGGTTTTCCCTGTTCCTGGACCGCCGGTCAATACATAATAACTCCTTGAAAATTCTACCATTCTATTTTTATGATTTATTGAGATAAATCTTTCTTTCTCATCTGTCTTAACTTTAGAATTTTATCGCTTAATATGACAAATAAAACAACGTATATAAATTGTGAGATGAGCATAAAATTATTCTTCATGCCTACGTCGACAATTCTGCTGGATATTTGTTCAGAAACCAGATAATTGAAACCCATACCAAACAATGCACCAAAAATAAAAGAGATTAAAGCATATTTTCGTGTTTTAGAAATCGATCTTTTTTTCTCTTCTATTTTTTCAATTCTAGCTAATAATTTAGCATCAAAATCCTGAAATGGCATTTCTAATTTTGCCATTTTCATAATTTCCTTTAGATGATCATGCTTTTCTTCCATATCGCAGTGGAGTTAATTCTTTATTTAATTCAATTGCCATCTTTTTTCTCGCCCTATGGAGAATGACTTTGGCATTAGTATTAGTCCAGCCCGTTATTTCACACAATTCTTGAATGGAAAGTTCTTCCAAATAAAATAATCTTAAAGCCAAAGATTCATTGCTTGGTAGTTTCATCAAAACCTCATTAATTATTTGCTTCTGTTCCTCCTCAATCATATTTTGTAAAGCATTTTCATCAAACTCAATATCATGATTAAGTATATCTAATTCCACCTGTTGAATTGGTCTTTTTTGAATTAATTTATATGAGCAATGAACAACAATCTTATAAAACCAAGTACTGAATTTAGCTTGTTTTTTAAAGGTTGAAAGGGATAGATAAGCTTGAACAAAAGCTTCTTGGGCAGCTTCCTCAGCTAATAATTCATTTTTTACAATAGATATTGCAACAGAGAATGCCATGTCTTTATAGTTACTTATAAAATAACTGAAAGCATGGCTATTCCCCTGAAGAACTTTGTCTATGTATAGACTATCCATCTATATTGGGCTGATCCTTATCTTCAACATTATCTGCGATTTTCATAGCTATACCTACTGATAAGGTAATTAATCCCATGACAATCATTCCTGTCCAACTAGTGTCTATCATAATCTTGAAAGCGAATAAGAATCCCGATAGTAAGGTGCCTACAGCAAATCCTATAACCACAATGCCAACCTTTTTCCATGGGAATTTGGGGCCAGGAGTTTTAGGTATCGGACCTCCTAATTTAGTGATTGTTTCTGATCTGAACCTGGTGACAAAGTATACACAAAGTACAATGCATGCAAAAAATGCGATCGGAATAAGAATTGCTACTACTTGTTTATCCATAATATTTGATTTTTATTCATTAGTGGAGAGCAAAGCCTAAAAGGTTACATGTTTTTAAAATTATTTATTGGTGCTAATATTTTCTGTAAAAATAAATATCCTGAGGCGGGGAACCTCAGGATATTTTTACTAAACCAATTATTAACCTAAATTATGAAATTATATACTCTTATTACTCTTTTGCTTTTCTTATACTACTATAACGCAAGGTGGACAGCTTTCGTGTCAGGACGTGTGTGGATTAACATCTTTTAACAATAGACATGTATTATCCTTGGAAATGACTTTCCAATCGGTTTAATAAAAAGCTATTAAAGTTGTTTGTAATTTCTGAACTAAAGACATCAAAGACATGCACTGCACCAGGAACAACCCATAATTCCGTTGGTACTTGAGCTTTTAATAGCAGTTGAGCATAATTTATGGCCTCATCTCGTAAAGAATCCAATTCACATGCAACTATCGTTGTACGTGGGAGTTCACTTAATTTGGAGAAATTATCTAAGTCGGCAATAGTCGGATTATCTGATAGGTATTCCTCACCTAAGAAATGTAGCCTGGCGATTTTTGCAGATTCCCTCGTCCAAAGGGTAGCATCTTTGAGATCTTCCATAGAGTCCGAATCGAAACGGAAATTAACGACCGGATATAATAAAAATTGATGCTTAATATTATTTATACCCTTTTCTATAGCCATTTGTGCTACCTTTCCTGCTAAATGTCCCCCTGCACTGGCACCATACAATGTAATATTTTCTACATTTAAACCCAAGGAATCCTGACCATGTTGAATTAGCCAGTTGAACGCATCGAAACCGTCTTGTATTGGAATAGGATATTTGAATTGAGGAGATAGTCTGTAGTCAACAGATACAATAGTTGCATTAAGTTTCTCCGCAATATAAAACATTTGTGAATCGACTTGTTCAGGTAAGCCAAAAACATAACCACCTCCATGAAAAAACAAGATAACCCGATCCTTTTGATAGTTCTTAGATTGATAAATATGTAATCGTATCTTATAATCCTGATCAGAACTTAAAATTTCGATATCGGAAACATTTATTGTATCAGGAATTGCTACAGGATTATTTAGAAAAAAGTCTGCTCGCTCTTTTTGAAAAATTTCAGGTTTGTTTAAGAATTGATCATTGTCTATGTCCAACGATCTTTCAGCAGCCAACATACTTATCCATAAATTATTATTTATTCTCTTAATGTCCATTATAATTATTTTACGTTTTAAACTAAAAGCTTCTGTAAATTTAATAGATGAACTCTGAAGATGAAATTAAACAGCAAATTGTAATAAGCTAACAAATATGTAAGTATGGGAAATATAAAAGAAACATCAACAAATTTTGAAAATAACAATGTATTAGAAAATAAATGTTCGGAAATTTATGCCATCAATCTAATCAGTGGGAAGTGGATCTTATCTATTTGTTATTATTTGAAGTTCGGTAAATTTCGATTTTCCGAGTTAAGAGATAAAATCCCAAATATAACCGAACGGATGTTGACTTTACAACTTAAAAGGATGGAGAAAAGCAAATTAGTTAGAAGAGAGGTGTTTCCTGAGGTTCCGCTAAAGGTAGAATATGAACTCACTGCTCTTGGAAAAGGTTTATTACCAATTATGGAACAATTAAGAGACTGGGGAGAAATCCATAAAAAAGAAATGTTAATTAAATAATCCGTTCTCATTCAAGTAATCAAAGATAATATTGTCAACAGCAGATGTCTTATGCTTATCAGAATAATTTAACCATTCTACTGATTCTATTTCTGAATTTGCTTTTATTTCACCAGCGTAAGAAGCATAATAACAGGTCATTTTTACTTTAATTCCTTCAGGATGACCATCCGCTTGTGCTTCAAAAGTACCTACGTAAGAAATGCTTTCAGGCTCTAATACAACTGAAAGTTCTTCTTGAATTTCTCTTATAAGTGCTTCTTGATCAGTTTCTCCTTTCTCTCTTTTGCCTCCTGGAAGATAATACTTAATTTTTCCAAAGGATTTTGTTGATAATACTTTCCCATTTTTAATCTCTATCCAAGCTAATTTGTCTATATATTCCATATTAATGTTTTAGTTGTAATCTATGTTAAAAATAATTATTAATTAATCATCAATACCTTTGCCCTCAATTATTTTCTGATAATACTTTTCAATTCTGGATTCTCTAGTTGCGGACTGTTTTGCCTGACCGATATAAAATAAATATCCTTTTTGGCGCCCGGGGGTTAAAGAATAGAAAGCTTCACTAAATTCCTTATCATCATCAAGAAGTCTTTGAAATTCTTCTGGTATGGGGTAGTCTTTAACCTCTTTCATTTTGACCTTCTTGCCTGATTTTTCAATTTCTATCGCCTCTTTTATGTACGCATGAATTGTTGATTTTAAATCTTTAATTTCAACCAGATCCTTAAACCTTATTTGTCGGGCAGACTGCACATTTTCGGTTTGCTGAATTAATATTCCAGCAGGGTCTTTTATAAGAACTCCTTTGTAAAACAACAAAGCACAATAATCCTTAAAACCATGAATTAATACAATGTTTTTACCGTTAAAAGTATAACAAGGATGCATCCATTTAAACTCTTGTATCAGGTTATTGTGGGACGTAATTATTTCACGTAATAACAAATATTCTTCTTTCCATTTGCTATCCTTATCAAAAAAGCTTTCTATTTGTGAGTTCATAAGATATGCTTTTATATAGCTAATTTCCTGCTAGATGGTCTGAAATACCAGGATAATATTGTAGCTGTTAATAAAATAAGAGAAGGAATTGCTTCTGTAAAAGATTCCCCGGCCGCTAAATGTGAAACTGCTGCTCCTGACATTGCAAAAAAGAAACCTGCATAAGCCCATTCTTTTATTAGGGGAAGCTTTGGCATTAAGATGCAAAGAACGCCTAATATTTTCCAAAATCCTAAAATGGGTAAAATGTACATCGGATATCCCAATTTGGTAATTATATCATTATACCCACCAATTTGAAGCAATTGCTGAATTCCTCCTGCAGTCATTCCTAATGAAAGAAATCCGGTCGATATCCAATAAATAATATTCCTTTTCTTCATGATGAATTAATTTTTAGTGTATAAATCTTGAATTCGATTGTGAGCCATATTTAATCCCGATGCAAAAGGCATTTTTAATAATTGGTCACGAAATTCAATGGACTTGAAGATTATTTGCATGGTTAATTCACTTTTGTTTCCGTCAATCTCATGAAACTCAAAAAACTCTAGTTGAATAGGGAAGGAGCTGTTTTCCATTTCAAAAGTTCTGGTAATCTTACTATTTGGGATAAATTCTAGAATCACACCATTGGCAGCGAAAACCACCTGATTGTCATATGAAGTTTCAAATCTCCAAATTCCATGCTTTCTGTTTTCCAGTTTTTCAACTTTGGTGTTCATCCACTGCTCAATGAGTTTAGGGTCTTCATAGGCCTTGAAAAGCAACTCCAACGGAAGGTCGAATTCTCGTGTGATGAG
Source organism: Sphingobacterium mizutaii (assembly GCA_040394615.1). GTDB lineage: Bacteria > Bacteroidota > Bacteroidia > Sphingobacteriales > Sphingobacteriaceae > Sphingobacterium > Sphingobacterium mizutaii_A. Next base: position 4,770 of record JBEBRZ010000028.1, on the reverse strand, counting down.
TAATTCTTGTTTGTTATCTTCAGCGTGTATTTTGGTTTTTAATTCCATCTTAACTTTGTTTGTTATATTGTTTCATAATTGATTCTAATTTATTGAATCTATCATCCCACATTTGGCGGAAAGGCTCTATGAAATCAGCGATTTCTTTCATTTTTACCGCATTTAACTGGTAGTGCACTTCTCTTCCATTTTGTTCCGCTTTTAATAATTCACACTCAGTAAGAATCTGTAAATGCTTTGAAATAGTTGGTCTTGCTGAATCGAAGTTAGACGCGATAGCTCCTGCGGTAAGTGTTTGGGAGGCTAATAATAAAATGATTGATCGCCTAGTTGGGTCTGCTATTGCCTGAAATACATCTCTTCTTAAATTCATTATGTAGTCATTTGACTTCAAATATATATGAAGTCAAATGACTACGCAAATATTTTTTAAAAAAAATTATGAAAAAGTAGATTACTGGTTAATAAAACAGGACTAAATGTCTTTTTATACAGGTGAATCTATAAAGATCATCCATTCTCTATAAAAAGAAATACATATTCAGAATTTCTGAGATTTGTTTTTTGATTTGTTTTTAGGCTCAATTATTGTCAATTAATAATTATGGAAACTAATGATAAATCACAAGATCTAAATAATAAAATCAGTAAGGGTGAAATTGAGCCACCTACGAAGGAGTTTTTAGATCAATTACAGGCTCAAGCTTTGGAAGAAACTAAGGAACAAGATGCAACAGTCGGCGAGCAGATCATAAGAGAAGGTCTACAGCCATGGCCCGATTTAATTGATGAAGAATTAAAAAAGTTTAAGGAAAAAATAGGACTATAGTTTTCGCCCTATAAATCGTCCTTCTCCAAGAAGGAACTTGATAGCTTTATCGACATTCATTTTTATACTCTCTTCAGTTTTTAAGAAAGAGATATATTTTATTATTTCTTTTTGAAGAGAGGGACGAAGACTATTGAATACACCATTTGCCTTAGCATTTTCAGCTAGTGCCTTGGTCAATAAGGGATGAATTTGAATAATTCTTTCGTCCTTATCCAAGTCTATTGTTATCTCTAGTTTTTCACCTATTCTTTTTGGTGAGTTCTTCAACATTTTTGTATTTATATATAATCTCCACTCTCCTTGAAATCTAAGTAATGTTTGAAGATTACATTTACCACCATTTACAGCCACTTTCACCGGAATGTTTCCTTTTTCTTTTTGAGCACGCAGTAGTATTTCTGAAAGAATCTCATCAGGCAGAAATACAAACGGATTAATTCCAATAATTTGGAGCTGAGCAGAAAAAGAAAGCTTTGAATCATTCATTGATTTATTGGTTTATGATCCCTATGAAAAAAATAATTTAAAAAGGATTAGCAGTTTTTATACCAATCCTTTTTAAAAAAACTTGTGATTTATAATTGTGTAAGATAATTAAATATTATTTATAAAGTATTCACACAACCAGATTAGGGAAGATTAGCTTCTTATTTCACGACGCATGAACAACCAGTAAGAAAGAGCAAAACAAATAACTGTTCCTGCTATGAGTCCGCTTATTTGTGGCCAAACAATCATTATACTTTCCTTAAAAGGAAGAGGAGCTGGAATAGCTCCGGCCATTTGTTCCATTGTGATTGGTCCTAAACTTCTTACAGAAGGCATTAATAAGGTTGTTGTGGCGTCCGTATAGAGTTGCCCCGGTGAAATACGAAGAAGATTAAGGATTATTTCATTATAAGCTATAATCTGTTGTTCGGAAAGAAAAGCCGGATTCGGAAAAATAGATTTAACAAGGAGATTTATTATTATTTGAAAAAATACATTAAAGAATATCCATATTCCAATAGCTGTTAAAACAGAAGTAGCAGATTGTTTAAACTTAATTGATAATAGAATTGAAATACTTAACCAAAATGCGACATAAAGAATGCAAATAAAGATAAAACCTGTAATTCTAAATACCTCCTGTAACTCTATGCGAACACCCGTTATGAGTAATCCGGCCCCAACCATCAGGAATGATAGGGATATAAATAAGGTTCCGATAATGATTAAGGAGCTTGTAAATTTAGCAAACAATAGATTATCTCTATAAATAGGTTGGGCAATTAATCTTGTTAATGTTCGATTATTTTGCTCTGAGTTTATCGCATCAAAACCTAAGCTAATGCCCAACAAAGGAGCCAGGAAATTGAGAAATACATGGAACGGAGGTATGGAGTTATCCGTAGTTGTTAATAATTTTAAATACATAAAAGAGCGGTCAGGATCATTAATATTTCCCATTGCTGTTTTTATGTTTGATAAAGACACATACATGGAAGCAATAAATGTCAGAACGATCAAAATTACCAATATTATAAATCGCCAACTACGAATTTGATCCGCAATTTCTTTACGTATTAAGATATTAAGAGGGGAGGAGCCTTTCTTTAGATTTTGCTCTTCTTTATTTCTTGATTTTGTTAAATAAGGATTTTTTAAAAAACCAGTTAGATTTTTCATCAGTTGCGTCTTTATTTATATTTTCTTCAAAATATTTTTCATATATATCATCCAGGCCATAGTTTTTCTTAGAAACCCCATCGATGTTATATCCATTTAAAACTAACAATCGTACTATATCTGCGGTAACATCTTCTGAACAGGAAATTTCCAGTTCTTTCTCAGAAAGTGTATATCTCTGCAGACTTTTGATTTGTTTAAATACTGTCTCAAGCTTATCTACATGATTAACTTCTTCTTTGAAAACAATAGAAATTTTATAAGACTCATTGTTAAACAAGCTTTTCGAAAGTGAATCAATTGTTCCTTCCGCCAATAGTTTCCCGCCTACAAAAATTCCGACTCGATCACACACCTTCTGTACATGATGTAGGTGATGTGAGGAGAGTAAAACCGTTAATCCCTGATCTTTACTAAGCTTTTTTATTAAAGCAAGAAAATCCTTTACGCCTGTAGGATCTATTCCCAAGGTTGGTTCATCCAGTACAATTACACTCGGATTTTTTATCAAAACATCGGCTAAACCAAGTCTTTGTTTCATGCCACGTGAGTAAGTTGCCGTTTTTTTATCCTTTTCTTTGCTTAAGCCTACAATTTCAAGGAGTTGAGAAGATCTTATTTTTGCTTCTGCCTCTGATAGTCCATTCAGTTGACCAATAAATTTAAGGTTTTCCAACCCGGTCATATTATCATAAAAACCCACACTGTCCGGTAGGTATCCTACCTCTCTTTTTACAGCGATAGGGTTTCTCGTTGAGTTATGACCGGCAACATATGCATTACCTGAATTAGGCTCTGTAAGTCCTAGCAGCATAAGTATTGAGGTGGTTTTCCCTGCCCCATTTGGTCCTAAAAGCCCAAAAATCTCACCCGGGTAGATGTCCAGGTTTAAATCATCGACTGCTCTATAGCGCCCATAATATTTTGTTAAATCTTTGAATTGAATGATCGGATTATTCATCTCATTTATTTTTCGTTTCTGTTTAATCTAAATATGCTGATTATAATCTGTTCAGATATTGAAGAAATCTGTTCAGAGAATTTATAACTAGATATTGGATTTAACGTCTCCCATATTTACGGATAAGGTAGTAAACCAATCCTACAGCCAATAGAATGAGTACAAAGCCTATCCAGCCTGATATTAAGGAAGTTGTAACGATTAATCGAAAAGAAATCTGAGACTCTGTATTTGCATTTTTTACGGTATATTTTGCAGCATAGTCTCCTGCAATAGTTTTATCCGGAACAGTTAATGTTGCTGTTATATCTGCAGATTTTCCCGGTTCCAATTCTTCGACTTTTGTTGGTTGAAAACTTACTTCCCACTTCGTAGGGAGTTGTTCTGAGAATTCCAATTCTTTTAACGGAAGAGTTCCGGTATTCTTGACTAATAATTTTATTTCTTTTTTACTTCCAGAAGTAACTTCATCGTTTAATCTCCCGCTTGGCGTAGTTAATTCAAGGCCATATGAGCCCTTTACTACAGCTTCTAGAGCCAGTGTTAAAGTATCTCTTTCTGAAATAGCCTTAATGGGTATCTTGTATTTGTCTGGTTTAGAGGTTAAGGAAGGATTTATCTCAATTGAAATATCTTGAGTCTTTCCAGGGTCTAAATTTAGTGAAGTAACTCTGCTCCCCTCAACATTATAAGAAATCATCCAGCCATTAGGTAACTCAGCTTTCAAATCATATATAATTTGTTTTTCAGAATTGTTATGAAGACTAGCCTGATACCTAAAAGGTTCATTTGATGCTGCCTCAATATTTATGAGTCTGGCTTTAAAGTTTGGAGAACCCTGATCAACTGGAGGAGATGATTGTGCCTGGCAAAGGCTGCTAAGGGATAAGAAAGTTACTAATAAAATTGAACAGATTAATGAGATGCGCAAGCGGCGCGAGAATCTAAAAATGAATAATGTGAACATAATCTAATAACTAAAATCAACTAATAATAGCTTCAAAAAATGTAAATAGTTTGTGAATTAATTTTAAAGTTTATTTAAAATCTAATTTATAAATCATCGAAAATAATTTCAAAAAAAAATATAAAGACAATAAAGTTTTTACAAAAAATGTTAATCATACTTTATCATTTTGATCATTAAAAGTCTTCAGTTTGTAAATTGTAATAGATAAAAACATAAATAGTGACTTTAATCATTTTCTTAATAATATAAATTAAGGATTTTTGCGACGTTAAATACTTTTATAATATTAATTAACGTGAGTTCGGTTTAAGCAGCAAGGAATAATTGATTTTCTTGCTG
>JBEBRZ010000027.1:0-37544 GCA_040394615.1 Sphingobacterium mizutaii | reverse complement strand
GCTGATAGCAGGCTTTTAGATTTTCATTGTATTGGTTTACACCACTATATTTATAATTTTTCCTTTTACAAATATGATCTTCTTAACCGGTTTTCCATCTAAGAATCTTTGTACATCTGAATTTTCTTTCAGAATATTTTCTACTGCCGATTGGTCAAGATCTAATGCCAGCGGAAGATTCATTTTCATTTTTCCGTTGAATGACACAGGATATGCAAATTCGCTTTCTACCAAATATTCCGCGTTAAATTCAGGATATTTAGCATAAGAAATGGTTCCTGCTTCATTCCCCAATAAAGTCCATAGTTCTTCTGTAATATGAGGTGCATATGGTTCAAGAACAATTAAGAGGTCCTGAAGAATTTTACGCTTATTCGTTTTTAAATCTGTGAGTTCATTAACACAAATCATAAAAGCGGATACTGAGGTGTTGAATGAAAAACGTTCAATATCTTCTTCTACCTTTTTAATAATCTTATGCAAAGCTTTATATTCTGCTCTTGTCGGCTCTTCATCGGAAACCTGGAAATTACCTTCAGCATCATGGAAAAGTCTCCATACCTTACGTAAGAATTTATATACACCTTCTATACCATTTGTATTCCAAGGTTTTGACTGTTCTAACGGACCTAAAAACATTTCATATAAACGAAGTGTATCTGCCCCATACTGATCAATAATATCATCAGGATTTACGACATTGAATTTAGACTTGGACATCTTTTCAACCTCTGTTCCACATATATATTTACCGTTTTCGAGTATAAAATCAGCATCCATGTAATCAGGACGGAATTCTTTAAATTTTTCAAGATCAAGGATGTCATTATGGACAATATTAACATCCACATGCAATGGAATTGTTTCGTACTGATCTTTTAGTCCTGCTGAAACGAATTGATTTGTTCCTTTTCCTTCACTATCTAATACACGGTAAACAAAGTTGGATCTACCTTGGATCATTCCCTGATTGATCAACTTCTTAAATGGTTCCTCCTCATTGTGGTATCCTATGTCTTTAAGGAATTTGTTCCAAAAGCGTGAGTATAACAAGTGACCTGTAGCGTGCTCAGAACCACCTATATATAAGTCAACAGCTTTCCAGTATTCCACAGCGGAAGGAGATGCAAAAGTATCTTGGTTCTTAGGGTCCATATAACGGAACCAATACCATGAAGAACCTGCCCATCCCGGCATGGTACTTAATTCATATTCGTATTGATCCTGATATTTCCAGCCTTCAGCGCGTCCCAAAGGAGGCTCACCTGTTTCAGTTGGTAAATACTTATCTACCTCGGGTAGTAATAATGGTAATTCTTCTTCTTTAATTAGGTATGGTAAACCTTCTTTAAAATATACTGGTACGGGTTCTCCCCAATAACGTTGTCTCCCAAAAATGGCATCACGCATGCGGAAATTTACTTTTGCCTTTCCTAACTTTAAAGATTCAAGCTTTTCGATCAAAGCGGGTACAGCCTCTTGATAAGTCATCCCATTGATAAAATCAGAATTGATGTACTTACCGTCTTTATTAGCATCAGCAGCTTCTGTAATATCCTGCGTATCTGAAATTGGGATGATTGGCAAGTTAAAGTGTTTCGCAAATAAATAATCACGCTGGTCACCCGAAGGAACTGCCATTACAGCTCCGGTACCATAACTTGCTAATACATAATCCGCAATCCAGATTTCAACATCTTCTCCTGTCAAAGGATGCTTTGCATAAGAACCTGTAAAAGCACCGGATACGGTTTTTGCATCGGCCATACGGTCTAATTCCGATTTCTTAGCGGTTTTTTCAATGTAGGCTTCAATTTCAGATTTCTGAGATTCTGTAGTAAGAGCCGAAACCAATTCGTGCTCCGGAGCTAATACGACAAAACTCACACCGAAGATTGTATCGACACGTGTGGTAAAGACTTCAATATTTTCGTTCAATTGCGGAAGCGGGAATTTAACAGTAGCGCCAACAGATTTTCCGATCCAGTTTCTTTGCATTTCTACAAGTGGTTCCGGCCAGTCTATGCTGTCTAAACCTTTTAATAAACGGTCTGCATACGCTGTAATACGCATTGACCATTGCATCATCTTCTTCTGTTCAACGGGGTATCCACCGCGTTCAGAAACGCCATTAATTACTTCATCATTTGCTAATACAGTTCCCAATGCAGCACACCAGTTCACTGTACTTTCCCGCAAATAAGCTAAACGGTATTTTAATAATTCCGTTTGTTTTTCGGTAGCTGTGAAGTTATTCCATTCTTCTGCTGAAAATGTAGATACTTCTTCGTCAGCTTCGGCATGAATACCTTGAGATCCGGAAGTCTCAAACTTTTTGATTAAAGTATCAATTGGCTCTGCCTTATCTGTATCCTTATTATACCAGGCATCAAAAAGCTTCATGAATATCCACTGTGTCCAACGGTAATATTCTGGCTCAGAAGTACGAACTTCTCTAGACCAGTCATAAGAGAAGCCGATATTATCTAATTGTTCCCTGTAGCGACTAATATTTGCTTCGGTGGTTATAGCAGGGTGTTGTCCTGTTTGAATTGCATACTGTTCGGCAGGTAATCCAAAAGAGTCATAGCCCATTGGATGCAATACATTAAAACCTTTTAATCTTTTATAGCGTGAAAAAATATCAGAAGCAATATAGCCTAGCGGGTGACCAACGTGTAATCCCGCTCCAGAAGGGTAAGGAAACATGTCTAACACATAATACTTTGGCTTTTCAGTTGAATCCAAAGTTTTGAAAGTTTGGTTATCAGCCCAAAACTTTTGCCATTTTTGCTCGATAGATTGATGATTATACTCCATTATAAATTGAAAAAGTATGGTACAAAGAATTGCGAAATTAGCGAATTTAGCCTAAATTCAACATAAAAGTTTTTTATTCTATACAATAAATTCTGATATTCGTTGTTAGAAAATTAGTATGGGGAAAAATAAAATCCTTACTTTCGCAACAATTAACACAGATTCAAATATATGTCAGTGATCGAACAGGGTTCATCAAGAAAAAAAACAAAATCGGTATATGTTTCTACCGTAATCAGTATAGCACTGGTTTTATTGATGACAGGTCTTTTAGGATTAATTTTAGTCCACGCCAAAAATTTATCTCGTTACGTCAAGGAAAATATCGTATTGAATGTTATCGTAAATGATAATGTAAATGAAGGCGATGTATTATCCTTACAGAAAGATTTGGAGAAAGATCCTTATGTTTTACGTTCAGAATATGTCAGTAAGGAATTGGCAGCCAAAAATTTGAAAGAAGATCTAGGGGAAGATTTTGTAGAATATTTAGGGAGGAATCCTCTTCTACCTTCTATCGATATCTACATGAAAGAACAGTATGCTAATAGTGATTCAATTCAGACATTTATTAATAAGATTGGAAAAAACAGTCGTATCAAAGAAGTGGTTTATCAGGAATCATTGATTGATATGGTCAATAAAAATATCCGTGTAATCAGTATTGTTATTTTAGCTTTTACAGTTATATTATTAATTATTGCTGTAGCCTTAATCAACAATACAATTCGTTTAGCAATCTATTCACAACGTTTTTTAATCAAGAGTATGCAATTGATTGGAGCTACAAAAACGTTTATTCGTAAGCCATATATTTTATATGGAATCGTACATGGTTTGATTGGTGCTCTTATCGCTATTCTTTTGTTGATTTTAACTTTACAATTTGCTCAAAAACAAGTTCCGGAATTAATATTCTTACGGGACTGGGTAGAGTTTGCAATGATTTTTGCAATTGTATTGGGACTTGGCATTTTAATTTCGGGAGCAAGTACCTATTTTGCAGTAACTAAATACTTACGTGCCAAATCAGCGAGTTTATACAGATAATCAATTGTTATTCAATTTTAGATATGAGTCAAACAAAAAAAGTAAAAACGAATACTAAAAATCCATCAACAGCCGGATTTGTATTCAAGAAAATAAACTATCAATTATTCATTTTGAGCATTGTTGTTGTTGCAATAGGTTTTATTTTGATGATGGGAACTGAAGATATTTATAGCTTTAGTAAGATTACCTTAGCACCTATTGTCGTAGTAGCAGGTTTTGCTTTAGGATTTGTAGCTATTTTATATAAACCTAAAAACAAAGCAAACTAATCAGAATGAGTGTTTTAGAGGCGATTATCTTAGCCATTGTTGAAGGTCTTACTGAATATCTTCCTATTTCTTCTACCGCCCACATGGGATTTACAGCTGCCCTTATGGGTATGCAGGAAACTGAATACCTAAAAATGTTTCAGGTATCAATTCAATTTGGGGCCATCCTATCCATTGTAGTGCTTTATTGGAAGAAATTCTTCGATTTTAAAAATTTAAAGTTCTACTATAAACTAGCGATTGCTGTAATTCCGGCTTTAGTGTTAGGTAAGTTGTTAGATGATAAAATTGAAGCTGTACTAGGAAATCAAATTGCCATATCAACGGTACTGGTATTAGGTGGAATTGTTTTGTTATTTGTAGATAAGTGGTTTCAGAACCCTAAGATTACTGATGAAAAAGAAATTCCTGTTAAAAAAGCATTTATCATAGGTATTTGGCAATGTTTAGCAATGATGCCAGGCACATCGCGTTCTGCGGCATCTATCATAGGTGGTTTAACCCAAGGATTAGACAGAAAAGCTGCTGCAGAGTTTTCATTCTTTTTAGCAGTTCCTACTATGCTTGCCGTGACAGTGTATTCTATCTTTGTAAAAACTTGGGCAGAAGGAACTGCCAGCGCTCAAAAGGGTTATGAAATGATTCTTGCCAGTAATGAAAATATCATGATTTTTATTATTGGAAACATTGTGGCATTTATTGTTGCAATGATTGCTGTGAAATCATTTATCAGTGTATTGACTAAATATGGCTTTAAATTTTGGGGTTGGTATAGAATTATAATCGGAATTGCACTCTTAGTGTTCTTCTATACACAAGGATAAATTTATTGATTGACATAAGATATTAGATAAGAAGGATCCTTGTGGTCCTTCTTTTTATTAATGGAGTCTCATACTCATCTATAAATAAAAATCCCTATTTTTGCAGAAAATTTAAGCTGTAGCTATTTATCGACTATTAATTAATGAACAACAAAAACGAAGGGGATATAAAAACACAATTTGCTTTTGCAGAGGGAGAAGTGCTTTTAATTGATAAGCCATTAACCTGGACTAGCTTTGATGTGGTGGGCAAACTGCGTAACAGCATAAAGCCATTGAAGGTTAAAGTTGGTCATGCGGGGACATTAGATCCTTTAGCAACAGGGTTACTTATTGTATGCACCGGAAAGATGACAAAACAAATTGATGGGTTTCAAGCGGAAGATAAGGAATACACCGGGGTTATTACTTTAGGAGCTACTACCCCATCATATGATTTAGAAACGGAAATTGATCAGACATTTGATTTGTCAAATATTGAAGAAATTGACATTCTGAATACGGCGGCAAATTTTGTAGGCATTCAGGAACAATATCCTCCTGCCCATTCGGCTATTAAAATTGGTGGAGAGCGAGTGTATGAAAAGGCCAGACGCGGCGAAGTTGTGGAATTAAAAGCACGTAAGGTTGAAATAATGGAGTTTGAAGTCGTTAAAATTGAGTTACCGAACGTACATTTTAGAATTAAATGTAGCAAGGGCACCTACATTAGGTCTATTGCCCATGATTTTGGAAAGGCCTTAAAAAACGGTGGTCATCTTTCTTCATTGCGTAGAACGAAATCAGGTGATTTTGACGTAAAAGATGCATGGGATTTATCAGAATTAATTAATCACGTGAAAGAATTAAAGAGTCTTCCGACTCAATAAATAATTTCTTAGAAAATACTTAGTATGAAAATATACAGGAATCTGGATGAGTTTGAGACATTAGACTACGCCATTGTAACCATTGGAACATTTGATGGCGTACATGTGGGACATCAGAAAATCTTGAATAAGTTAACTGAATTAGCCAAAAACAATACCGGAGAAACTGTATTACTTACCTTCTTTCCTCACCCAAGATTAATTATCAATCCGGATGACGATTCACTTCGTCTGATTAATGATATTGAAGAGAAAGTAGAAAGATTGGCTTTAGCCGGAATTGACCATCTAATCATTACACCTTTTACCAGAGACTTCTCTAACCAAAATCCCGAAGAGTATATTTCCGATGTTTTAGTAAATAAAATTGGATGCAAAAAAATCGTTATCGGATATGATCATCACTTTGGAAAAGATCGCAAAGGAACAATTAAAGATTTGATTCATTATTCAGATATTTTTGATTACTCAGTAGATCAAATTCCGGAACAAGATATTGAAGATGTAGCGGTATCATCTACCCGAGTTCGTGAGTCTTTAATAAAGGGAGATATTGAAACAGCAAATAAATACCTAGGATATCCATTTGAACTAACAGGGACAGTAATTCGCGGAGATCAGATTGGACGGGAGATTGGTTTTCCTACTGCAAACCTGCATATTCATGAATCTCATAAACTGATACCTGCTTATGGAATCTACGCAGTTGATGTTGAGATATACCCTAGAACCACTGAAATTGTAACCGGTGATTATTTTCAACCCGAACCTGAACGTAGAGCAAAAGGTATGTGTTATATAGGAACGAGACCTACGGTGGATGGGATGAGCCGAAAAATTGAAGTTAATTTATTAGATTTCAATGATGATCTTTATAGCAAGACTATTAGAGTGAAATTCTTAGAATTTATCAGGCATGATCAATGGTTTGAAAGTCTGGAATTAATGCAAGAGCAAATAAAGAAAGATGAAGAATCTATCAGATCTTATTTTGAAGAAAGAAAGTAGACATAAAACTATTTGCTATATAAATATTCTACCTAAAAAGTAGAATATTTATATTTTCTGCAGACCTAAATACTCTCTACTAAATACTATTTTGAACTAGGGTTGAATGATTGAATCCCCCTTTAAAGTCTAATATCTTGTGTCTGTTGTCTTAAAGACTAAATTTAATAAAGCTGAAACAAGTCCTTTACTCCCAATATTTTTCTTGCGGTGAAACCTTCTGCATATTTAACTTGGATTGATCTACCTAATTCCTGTGCTCTGGCTCGGGTTGATGCCATGAAATCTGGGTTAGAGATATAGGTTTGTGGTTCTTTATCATCTCCTTCCACATTGAATTGGGAAGTATATGCTAAGATAGAACGTTCTTTAAGATCCCAATACTCCGTAATATCAATAAGTATATTGGGTTGAATGTATTTATCCTGGATAAGCTGTAATTGTAACCGTGGACGAAAAGGTTCTTGATTATGTCCGTCAGTTTCTGTCATTATGCGTCGAAGTCCTGCAAGAAATAAAGCGTCATTAACAAGTTTGCTGGCACGACCATGATCCGGGTGTCTATCATCCAAAGCATTGGTGACTACGATTTCGGGTTTATATTTTCGGATAGCACGTATAATAGTTAGTTGACTTTCTTCATTATTTTGGAAGAAACCATCACGAAGTTTTAAATTTTCACGAACAGCTACCCCAAGGATCGCTGCAGCGTCTTGAGCTTCCTGTAAACGAATCTCTGCTGTACCTCGTGTACCCAGTTCACCTTGAGTTAGATCAATAATCCCTACTTTTTTTCCCTCGGCTACATATTTTGCAATTATTCCTCCAGCTCCTAATTCAGCATCATCAGGATGAACAGTCATTACTAATAAATCTAATTTCATGTGATTATGTGTTTTAAACACTCAAAACTACTAAAAATAGAGTTATTAATTATCTCTAAGAAGTTCTTCAATTCGATTATGGACTTTCTTTGACATTGGGCTGGTCAAAGAGAAAAAATGATCGACTACCTCTCCTTGCTTATTTACTAAGTATTTATGAAAGTTCCACATAGGAGTTGTCCCCACTTTTCCATTCATATTAATGTCTGTCAGGTATTTATAGAGCGGGTCAGTGAATTCACCGACAACATGAATGCGTTTAAATACGGGAAATGATACTTGTTGGTTGACTCTGCAAAATGTTTCCAGCGTTCTTCCGGTAAGTGGTTCTTGATTACGGAAATCATTTGAAGGGAAGGCTAAGATTTCAAAACCGAGTTCTTTATACTTTTTATAAAGGTTTTCGAGGGTTTTGAATTGTTTCTTAAAATAACATTTACTGGCAGTATTAACTATCAACAACACTTTGCCTTCATAATCTCGGAGAGATCTTTTCTTTCCACTAAATTCAAGTACCTCAAAATCATAAACGGTTTTACTCATATTCATTTTTTTATGGTTTAGCCATAGGACGCGAACGTTCATATTCGCGAATTATGTTTTCAATTTCATAGTCCTCTTGAGGATCGTAAGTGCTTTTTAGATTGTGACCGAAAAGTTTAGCCACACCTTGATATACAAAAGCAGAGATACTGCCTTTCATATCTTTAACCAGGTCGTAACTCGTATTTCCGGTTTGCCTTTCTATTAATTTTATAAGAATTTTGCCCTGAGATACACTTAAATTCTTGACTTCAGTAGAGATTTTATCTTTAATTTCTTTTTCACATTCTTTAATTAATCTTTTCTCCTCACGTCCGGAATTAGCAAGTGCGAGATCACGATCCAATTGCTCATATCGCTTTTGGGCATAGATTGCATAAGGGAGTACTCTGATGACATTGCGTCTCAGTCTCAAGTACTTCTGTCTGTCATCTTCAGATTTGAAAGTTCTTCTGGCATAAATTACTACTTCCTCAATGGGGAACCAAGGAACCACTTCACCATTATCCAAAGTGGTTGTTGCATAATGATCAACCACCTCCGGTTTGCCTTCGCCATAGTGGGGTTTAATCAATGTTTGCGCCTGATTCCAAAAAGGAAAAACAAACATGACTAAAAAGATAAAAACCCACTTTTTATTACTGCCACACCTCATCATTATATTAATACCTATTCGATAATTATTATTTTTTTTCCGTATATTTATACTTTACAAGAAAGTATAAATTCTTTACACATTAGTTCAATAAATATAACAAAATATTTTATTTTTTTTGATAGCAATACAATTTTATGGAAGAATATGTGATTGATATTGAGGCTGAAAATAAGGAAATCCGTAAAAGATATCGCGCACTCTTAAGGGCATGTAAACCAACTCTTCAAAAAGGAGACAAACAACAAATCAGAATGGCCTTCGATTTAGCGTTGGAGAGCCATAAAGATATGCGCCGTAAATCAGGCGAGCCTTATATTTACCATCCAATTGCAGTAGCACAAATTGCTGCTGAAGAGATTGGTTTGGGTACCACTTCCATTGTTTGTGCATTGCTCCATGACGTTGTAGAGGATACAAGTGTAACCTTACAGGATATTGAGGAAAAATTCGGAAAAAAAGTAGTTCGGATTATTGATGGGTTAACCAAGATTTCCGGCATATTTGATCCTAATAGTTCTATGCAAGCAGAGAACTTCAGGAAGATGCTATTGACTTTAGCAGATGACGTTAGAGTGATCTTAATAAAATTGGCTGATCGACTTCATAATATGCGTACCATGGAGTTTATGGCTCGTCATAAACAACTTAAGATTGCATCTGAAACAAGTTATCTCTATGCTCCCTTAGCACATCGTTTAGGATTATATGCAATCAAATCTGAATTGGAAGATTTATCGATGAAATTTACCGATCCGGATACTTATAAATTCATAGCCAAAAAGCTAAATGAGAAGAAAGCTGAACGCGAAAAGTTTATTATTGATTTCATTACTCCTGTTCAAGAAATATTAACTGATGAAGGTATAAACGCTTCTGTATTTGGAAGACCAAAATCGATTCATTCTATTTGGAATAAGATGAGAAAGAAATCAATTCCATTTGAAGAGGTTTATGATTTATTTGCTATCCGAATCATTATTGATACAGATGATGAGAAAGAGAAAACAGAGTGCTGGAAAGTTTATTCTATCGTAACGGATCTTTACCGCCCCAACCCTGATCGATTAAGAGATTGGGTATCTTCACCAAAAGCTAATGGTTACGAATCCTTGCATACTACAGTAATGGGACCAAGAGGTCAATGGGTGGAGGTTCAAATTCGTACCAGACGGATGAATGAAATAGCTGAAAAGGGTTTTGCAGCACACTGGAAGTATAAAGAATCCAATTCAGATAATGGCTTAGACCAATGGATCCAGAAAGTTCGTGACATTCTGAATAATCCCGAACCCAACGCATTGGATTTTGTGGATGATTTTAAAATGAATTTATTTTCAGATGAAATATTCATTTTTACGCCCAAGGGAACTTTAGTTCAATTACCAAACAGAGCGACTGCTTTAGATTTTGCATTTGAGATCCACACCGATATTGGAGCAACCTGTATTGGTGCAAAAGTAAACCATAAACTTGTTCCATTAAGTCATGAGCTTCTTAATGGGGATCAGGTGGAAATTATTACGTCCAGTAAACAGACTCCGAAAGAAGACTGGTTGAATTTTGTTGTTACTGCAAAAGCTAAATCAAAGATTAAGTCATCTCTTAAAGAAGAAAAACGAAGAGTTGCTGAAGACGGTAAAGAGATTCTGGAACGTAAGTTAAAATCCTTGAAGATTACATATAATACCGATAATATCAATAAAATTGCCAATTACTTTAAATACCCTAGTTCACAGGAATTATTTTATAATGTTGCAAAAGGTATTATAGATATTCGTAATCTCCGTGATTTTGTTGCCAATGAGCGTTCAGAAGATGCCAATCATAATCAATTTCAATCTCATATAAACGGACTTGTTGACAAGATTAACAAGAAGGATGACACAATCTTAATTGGAGATGATTTCCAGAAGGTAGATTATACCTTAGCTCCTTGTTGTAATCCAATTCCTGGAGATGATATTTTTGGATTTTTAACAGTTAATGACGGTATCAAAATTCATCGCACCAGCTGTCCTAATGCTTCTAAATTAATGGCAAATTATGGCTATAGGATATTAAAAGCGAAGTGGGCATCATTACATAATAATGTGGCTTTTTTAACGGGTTTAAAGATTGTTGGTATTGATGATGTTGGTTTAGTGAATAAAATTACTACTGTAATATCACACGATTTCAATGTTAATATCCGCTCGTTATCTATTTCGAGTAATGAAGGTATTTTTGAAGGTGATATTATGGTCTTTGTAAATGACACGAATCAATTAGAAAGTTTAATCAAACATTTAAAGCAAATACCTGGAATTACAGGAGTTACTCGATATGAATCAGAGAATTAAAGAGTTACAAGCTACTGACAATTCTTATCGATAAAACCATTGTATTTTGGTAAATTTGAAAATTAATGAACAAACACCTTATGAAACAAGGGGAAAATTACGAAACCGTTAAAAAGATTTTTGAAGCCTATTTAGAAAACAAAAATCTTAGAAAAACTCCTGAGCGTTATGCTATTTTAGAAGAAATTTATTCTAGAACAGATCATTTCGATGTAGAGTCTTTATACATCCACATGAAGAACAAGAAATATCGTGTAAGCCGTGCTACGGTCTATAATACATTAGAATTATTAGTTTCTTGTGATTTAGTGACTAAGCATCAATTTGGGCGAAATATGGCTCAATTTGAGAAGTCTTATGGATATAAGCAGCATGATCATGTTATTTGTATAGAATGCAATAAAGTGGTTGAGTTTTGTGATCCTAGGATTCACCAAATCCAATCAATGATTGGAGATTTATTAAATTTCGACATCAAACACCACTCGCTCAATCTTTATGGAATCTGTGCTGACTGTCGTAAAAGTAAGCTAAGCACAGAATCAGCAGTTAATGAAGCAGTAATTTCAAATTAATTTAACATTCGGATAATTAATATATACCTTTGTTCGGAAAAAGGCTAATAACACCCTTTTTCCGAATTTTTTATTTTGATTCGTGAACAAACAAATTAAATTTTAACTAATAAATTTCAAGTAATACTATGCAAGTTGATGTGCTATTGGGTTTGCAGTGGGGAGACGAGGGTAAAGGGAAAATCGTTGATGTTTTTTGTCCGAAATATGATTTGATCGCTCGTTTTCAAGGCGGACCAAATGCCGGACACACTTTAGAGTTTGACAACAAGAAATTTGTATTAAACACTATTCCATCAGGTATATTTAACGAAGGGACTCTAAACCTAATTGGGAACGGGGTTGTCATCGATCCAATTATTTTAAAAAGAGAATTAGACAATCTCAAAGCAGCAGGATTTGATCCGGTTGGGAAAGGTAATTTGGTTCTAGCGCGCAAAGCACATTTGATACTACCTACACACCAACTTTTGGATGCAGCTTCAGAATCTAATATGGGAGCCGGCAAAATTGGATCTACGTTAAAAGGTATTGGCCCAACTTATATGGATAAAACGGGGCGTAATGGCTTGCGTGTTGGTGATACTTCATTGCCAGATTTCTTAGAACGTTACGAGAAATTAAAACAAAAGCATTTGTCCATTCTTAGTCATTATGGTGAAATCCCTGATTTTTCAGAGAAGGAAAAAGCATTTATGGATGCTATCGAATTCTTGAAAACAATTCCTCATGTTGATTCAGAGCATTTAGTTAATCAATATTTAAAAGATGGTAAACGTGTATTAGCGGAAGGTGCTCAAGGAACTTTATTAGATGTTGATTTTGGTTCATATCCATTTGTTACGTCTTCAAATACGACAACTGCCGGTGCTTGTACAGGATTAGGTATCGCTCCTAATAAAATAGGTGAAGTATACGGGATATTTAAGGCTTATGCAACCCGTGTTGGTGGTGGACCTTTTCCTACTGAATTAGAAGATGAAACCGGAGAAAAGTTACGTCAACTAGGTCATGAATTTGGAGCTACTACAGGTAGAGCCCGTCGTACAGGCTGGATTGATCTACCTGCTTTAAAATATGCTATCTTAATCAATGGTGTTACAGAATTGATTATGATGAAGGCCGACGTATTGGACACTTTTGATAAAATTTATGTTTGTACACATTACAAATATCAGGGTGAGACAATTGACTACATGCCGTATGAAATCATCACAAACAAACCTGAGCCTGTCCTAAAAGAAATTAAAGGATGGAACACAGATCTTACCGGAATTCGTAGTAAAGATGAAATTCCGACAGAATTGAATGATTACATCAAATATTTGGAACAAGAATTAAATGTTCCTATTAAATATTTATCTGTAGGTCCGGATCGTACTCAAACTATCGTATTATAAAAAATATGGCAAAAGCCATTTTTGAAACTGATATTTCACTATTCTTACCTCTGGCCTTACAATGGTCTAAAGGATTTGATACAGTGTGTTTGTTTCAATCAAATGGTTTCCATAATAAATATTCAAAGTTAGCGAGTTTATTAGCAATTGGTATTGAAGATGAATTCGCTGCACAAGAAGGTTCTGTATTTTCAGAACTTGAAAAATTTATATCCCGGCATCAAAATCAATTGATACCGGGATTTTTAAGTTATGATGTAAAGAATGAAATAGAAGTTCTTACCACTAAACATCCTAATCCTCTAGAATTTCCCGATGCTTATTTTTTTGTCCCTCAAATTCTGATTGAAATTTCTGCTGATCAGGTAGAAATTACGGCCGAAGATCCTTCCGAAATTTTCCAGTCTATTAATGCAATTCACAACGAAATTGAAGACAATAGATATTTTGGTAAAATTAAACCTAGGATGAACAAAGAAGACTATTTTAGTGCCTTTGATCATATACAGAAACATATACAGCAAGGAGATATCTATGAGGCTAATCTTTGTCAGGAATTCTATGATGACCAAGCGGAACTTAGCAGTCCTGAGTCATTGTATCTAGAATTAAACAAACTTTCTCCTACCCCGTTTTCGTCTTTTATGAAAATAAAAGACAAATATATACTTAGTGCTTCACCTGAAAGATTTCTAGCAAAGAGATCTGATACAATAATTTCACAACCTATTAAAGGAACTGCAGCCAGAGGAAAAGATGAAATTGAAGACCGACTACTTCGGGAAAATTTAGCAAATAACCCTAAAGAAATTGCAGAAAATGTGATGATCGTTGATTTGGTGCGTAATGATTTAACAAAGAGTGCTATTCCAGGTTCTGTTGAGGTAACAGAGAAATTGGGAATATATACTTTCAAACACGTACATCAAATGATATCAACAGTATCTTGCAAAATGAACCCAGAAATAAGTTCTACGGAAGTTATTCGTAATACATTTCCAGCAGGTTCGATGACTGGAGCTCCTAAAATTTCTGCAATGAAATTATGTGATCAATATGAAACATCCAGGCGAGGCGTTTATTCAGGGGCTATAGGTTATTTCTCAGCTGATGGAGATTTCGATTTCAATGTTGTTATAAGAACTATCCTTTATAATAAATCTAAAAATTATTTATCCTTCCATACTGGCAGTGCGATTACCATAGATGCAAATGCAGCATATGAATTCGAGGAATGCTATACTAAAGCAAGTGCAATTTTGAAAGCATTAGAACAAAAGCTTTAAACAAATTTAACAGACACACTGTGTTTTATAGTTATTTTTGTAATAAAATCTCCAAATCATTAACATTTTGTTATTTTTGTTCCGATTATGAATCAATGGTAAATTATAAATACCACTGACTATGTTTATTTTGTTAAAATTTTAATGGGACGTCATATTTTAAAAAGAGAACAAGCGATAACGTTTGTCAAGGAAACATTTGCATCCGGATTAAAGGAAGCATTAAATTTAACACCAGTATCTTCCCCTATTGTGGTTTTGGACGGGACAGGAATCAATGATGATTTAAATGGAATAGAACGCCCGGTTTCCTTTCCTATAAAATCTTTATCAGACCAACGAGCAGTTGTTGTTCATTCCTTAGCAAAGTGGAAAAGAATACGGCTGAAGGAATTAGAAATGGAACCAGGAGAAGGTATTCTGACAGATATGAGAGCGCTACGTCCGGATGAAGACTACTCTCCTATTCATTCTATTTATGTTGATCAATGGGATTGGGAAAAAAGTATAAAATACGAAGATAGAAGCTTAAATTTTTTAAGACAAATTGTAGAAAAAATTTATAAAGTAATTTACGATACTGAACAATCAGTATCAGAGAAATATCCAAATATAGAGGCTATCCTGCCAAAGGAAATAAAATTTATCTCAGCAGAGGAATTATTACTTAGCTACCCACATTTAACAGCTAAGGAACGTGAAAATGCTATCTCAAAAGAATATGGAGCTGTTTTCATTTATGGAATCGGCGCTGAATTATCAAATGGGTTGGCTCATGACGGCAGAGCGGCTGATTATGATGATTGGAGTACAGATAACACTGTTGGCCATAGAGGGTTAAATGGAGATATTTTGGTATGGAACCCAATTTTAGGTTCCGCATTTGAATTATCGTCTATGGGAATTCGTGTAGATAAAAAAGCATTATTGACACAATTGGAAATACGTAATAGTCTGGATAGACAAAACCTTACTTTCCATCAAATGTTATTGAATGATCAACTGCCGGAATCTATTGGTGGTGGGATTGGTCAATCAAGAATTTGCATGTTTATGCTAAAATTAAAACATATAGGTGAAGTTCAGGTCAGTATCTGGGATCAAAAGAAAAAAGAGGAGCTTCTGGACCAAGGTGTAGAACTTTTGTAACATTTAATAAAAACATCAGAAATAATACTAATAATTTTAGTAAACTAATTTATTAGTATTATTTTTGTTTAATGAATTCTTCCACTTTTGCTATAGTTGATATTGAGACTACAGGTAGTTTTGCTGCTGCCAGTCAAATTACAGAAATCGCAATTTTTGTTTTCGACGGCAAAGAAATTATTGACGAATACTCCACATTAATAAATCCTGAACACCCTATTCCATTTCATATTCAGGCACTCACCGGAATTACGGATGAAATGGTTAAAAATGCCCCTACCTTTATACAAGTTGCTGATAAAATTTATAATATACTCAAAGACCGTATTTTTGTTGCCCATAATGTTCATTTCGATTATTCTTTTATACAAGCTGCATTAAAGGATTCCGGGTATGATTGGAAAGCCCCCAGACTTTGTACAGTTAGATTGTCTCGTAAGATATTTCCAGGTCTTCCATCTTATAGCTTAGGACGTTTATGTCAATCTTTAAGGATTGAGATACAAGATAGACATCGTGCAAAAGGAGATGCTCAAGCGACAGTCATTTTATTCGAAAGATTATATCAAGAAGATCAGGAGAATTATATACTTAAAGCCTTACAGCATAAAGGAAAAGAACAACGATTGCCCACTCATGTACCTATGGAAATATTTAATAATTTACCATGTACTACCGGGGTATATCTATTTAGGAATGTGGCAGGAAAGATCATCTATGTTGGAAAGGCAAATAATATAAAGAAAAGAGTTATTTCCCATTTTACGGGCAATAATACGAGTCAGCGAAGACAAAACTTCCTAAATGAAATTTGTGATATTGAATTTGAAGAGACAGGTACGGAGTTGATGGCATTTCTGAAAGAGTGCCATTTAATTAAAAAAACTTGGCCAATTTATAATCGGGCGTTAAAAAAGTTTGAACCTAGGTATGGTTTGTTAGATTATGAAGATCAAAATGGATATCTCCGATTATCAATTTGTCAGATCCGAAAGAACGTCAGACCAATTTATTACTTTAACAGTGTACATGAATCGACCCAATTTTTATTACGACTAGTAAAAGATTATGATCTTGATTTAAGGTTATGTGCTTTTTTCACGAATCCTAAAGAGCCTAAAGAGATAAAAGCATTCATATCAAAGACTGATTTACCGGATATGACGGCATATAATAGAAAGGTCACGGAAGCTATTGAATCATTAACGAATCAAAAACGGTCTTTTGTTATTTTAGATAAGGGTAGAAATAATACAGAGAAAAGTTATGCATATATAAAAGATAATAAGGTACATGCAATAGGATTTATTTCAAACGATTTAGTTATCAACAATTTTGAAGACATCATCCAGCAGGAACATTTGGTCCTTAACAATTTTTATATGTATAATTTGGCAGAGAATTTTGCGCGTATATATCCAAACAAGGTTATGCACCTGGCAGGTTGTTCGTTAGAATAATGTTAATTGAACAGCTTCTTCATCTCCCGGATCTAGTTCATTGAAATTAGATATAGTAACTCCCAGTAATCGAACCCGTTTATCTTGCATATCCAGATTGTTCAATAAGTCTATGGTAAAATCCTGAATATCTTCAAGTTTTTGCAATTTGTTGGCAAAGGTTTTACTTCTTGTAATTTGAGTAAAGTCAGAAAATTTAATTTTTAGCGTAATTGTTTTTCCGAATTTAGAAGATTTTTCCAATCTTTTGAAAAGTTTTTCTGAGAGTCTTTTTATTTCTTCCAGCATATCTTCGTATTCATGAATATCAGTCTCAAAGGTATCCTCTACTCCTATGGATTTGCTGATTCGATTAGGTCTGACCGGTCTGTTATCTTCACCACGAACTATCTGATGGAAGAATTTTCCGGATTTCCCGAAATGTTGTACCATTTCAATTTCTGAGAATCTTTTAAGATCCTTACCGGTATAAATGCCCATCAGATTCATTCTTTTTTCCGTTACCTTCCCGACACCAAAAAATTTTTTAATAGGTAATTTTTCTAGGAACGGGATGACTTTAGAAGGCCCAATAAATGTAATTCCATTTGGTTTTTGAATATCGGAAGCTATTTTCGCAACAAACTTATTAACAGATATTCCAGCAGAAGCAGTTAAGTTTAATTCTTGAAAGATTGCATTTTTTATTTCTTTAGCAATCTCAATTGCCGATCCAATATTTAATTTATCTTCAGTGACATCCAGATATGCTTCATCTAATGATAAAGGTTCGATTAAATCAGTATACCTTCTAAAAATGGAGCGAATATGGTTTGAAACGTCTTTGTACACATCGAATCTGGGAGGTGTAAAAATAAGTTGCGGGCAAAGTTGAATTGCCATACGTGAGGACATTGCTGATTTTACACCAAATTTACGAGCCTCATAACTAGCAGTCGCAACAACGCCACGACCATCCGGAGATCCGCCGACTGCCAAGGGTTTTCCCCTAAATTCAGGGAAGTCCCGTTGTTCCACAGAGGCATAAAATGCATCCATATCAATATGAATGATCTTTCGCATGTACAAATGTATAAAAGGCAATTAATTAAGGAAAGGTTAATTATTCATAAGCCATCAATAAATACTATCTTTGCGCCTATATCATATAATTTATTTGAAGATGAGTAAAGTTAAAGTTGGTATAGTTCAAATGTCCTGTGTTAAAGATAAGCAGGCTAACCTGAACAAGGCTATTGAAAAAATTCGTGAAGCTGCATCAAAAGGGGCTCAAATTGTCTGTTTACAAGAGCTTTTTACTTCTTTGTATTTCTGTGATGTGGAAGATTATGATAATTTTGAATTAGCTGAAGCAATCCCGGGACCATCAACAGATGCTTTATCTGCTGTGGCAAAAGAACTAAATGTCGTAATTATTGCGTCACTTTTTGAAAAGAGAGCTCAAGGCTTATATCACAATACAACTGCTATATTAGATGCCGACGGTTCATACTTAGGGAAATATCGTAAAATGCATATTCCTGATGATCCTGCATTTTATGAGAAATTCTATTTTACTCCGGGAGATTTGGGATATAAAGTATTCAAAACAAAATATGGTAAAATCGGAGTTTTAATTTGTTGGGATCAATGGTATCCTGAAGCTTCCAGAATTACAGCATTAATGGGTGCTGAGATTATGTTTTACCCTACTGCTATAGGTTGGGCTACAGATCAGGATGAAGAAACCAACAAAGATCAATACAATGCTTGGCAAACTATTCAACGCTCTCATGCTGTGGCAAATGGGGTTCCTGTTGTTTCAGTAAATCGTGTAGGATTTGAACAAGATGGTGCGATGAAATTCTGGGGTGGCAGTTTTGTTACGAATGCTCAAGGGAAATTATTATATCTGGCATCTCATGATCAGGAAGAAGTAGAAGTTATAGATATTGATTTAAATGAATCTGATTATTTTCGTAAGCACTGGCCATTCCTAAGAGATCGGCGTATTGAAACTTATGCTCCAATTACAAAGCGCTTTATTGACGAAGATTAATTGTTAAATGCTAAATATTAACAACTATGCTTAATTTAAACGAAGCATAGTTTTTTTACGTTAAATAGAAAATGACTACTCAAGTTAATTCAGAATTGTACGACTACAAGGATACTCCTAAAGGTCAAGGTTTTGTGTTTCCTGCCGAATGGGAAAAGCAAGACGCTTTATGGTTAAGTTGGCCACATAAAGAGGAATCATGGCCTGGAAAAATAGAGACGATATATGCGCCTTATTCAAGATTCATACAATTGGTGGCTGAAGATCAATATGTAAGAATTAATGTAGCCAATGAAGAAATGAAAGCTTTAGCTTTAACTCACATTCATCAGGCAGGTGGAAAAATGGAAAATATCAGCTTTCATCTAAATCCTACGAATGATGCTTGGTGTCGTGACCACGGTCCTGCTTTTGTGATTAATCGTAATACAGGTGAAAAAGCTATTGTAGATTGGGGATACAATGCATGGGGAGGAAAATACCCACCCTATGATTTAGATGATGTCGTTCCTACGAGAATTGCGAAAGAGTTTAATCTTAAATTATTCACTCCACCTATTGTTATGGAAGGTGGCTCTGTAGAGTTTAACGGGAAGGGTACTGTATTAACAACTACTGCTTGTTTATTAAATAAAAATCGTAATCCCCATCTCACAAAAGAACAGATTGAAGGGTATTTATTGGATTATTATGGTCAAGATCAGGTATTATGGTTGGGAGATGGTATCGTTGGGGATGATACTGATGGACATATAGATGATATTACAAGATTTGTGTCGGAGGATACGGTTTTGACTGTGGTTGAAGAAGATCCTAATGATGAAAACTATCATTTATTACAGGAAAATTTAGAACTTTTGAAATCCATGACTTTATTGGATGGGAGAGCATTAAAAATAGTTGAGTTACCAATGCCAAGCCCTGTGATATATGATGAACAGAGACTCCCCGCCTCTTATGCTAATTTCTATATAGCTAACAAAGTGGTGATAGTTCCAATATTTAACGATAAAAATGACGAAAACGCATTGAAGACAATTCAAGGATGTTTTCCTGAGCATAAGGTTATCGGGATTGATTCTGTTGATATTATTTGGGGATTAGGAAGTTTTCACTGTTTAAGCCAACAAGAACCTAGCATATAACTATATGAATTTATTAACTAAATTAAGTTTAGTGTCCATATTGCTTTTATGTGGATTTTATTTTGCAAACGCTCAGGAAAGAGATGACCGTGCAACCATACTTAATTTCAAAGGAATACAGTATAAATCAAACGATTCACTTTTTTATATAAATTTCCGGTTCAGAATGCAGAACAGATTAGGATTTAAGAATGAATTGGATGGATTGGATAATGGTAAATTTGATGCAAGGATTAGAAGATTACGGATGCGTATGGATGGTTATATTTATACACCAAAAATATCCTATTCTGTCCAATTAGCATTTACTCGAAGTGATCAGGATTTTGATGATACAGGAATAGCAAATATTGTCCGTGATGCTGTTGTATTTTATAATTTTTCAGATGATTTTTATATATCCTTCGGGCAAAACAAACTTCCCGGCAACCGTCAACGTGTAAATTCTTCAGGACAATTACAGTTTGCAGATCGATCCTTAGTTAATGAAAATTTCACCTTGGATCGTGACTTTGGGGTTTCTCTAAATCTGAGTAAAAAAATTGGGGATATGCCATTCAATGCAAAGGCTGCAATTTCCACAGGTGAAGGTCGAGCTGCTGCATCTACTGATGACGGATTAGCTTATACAGGTAGATTAGAGTTTTTACCTTTAGGAAGTTTTACGAATGGTAACGATTACCAAGAGGGGGATTTGGAACGTGAAGAGACACCCAAATTATCCATTGGTGGAGGATATAGTTATAATGACAGAACTACACGTGAAGGTGGACAATTAGGACGATTTGTACAGAATCCATTTTCTTTCAAAATTGCCTTCGCAGATGCCATTTTTAAATATAAAGGATTTGCTTACCAAGCAGAATATATGCGTCGGGATATAGATAATCCATTGAATATGACTGATGAAGAAAATCCACAAGAAACTTTTGCATACAAAGGTTGGGGAGTTAATCAGCAGCTTTCCTATTTATTTGAGAAAGGATACGAATTAGCCGGGAGATATACTTATGTGATGCCTCATCAGGATATCAGGACTTTTGAAACTCAAACGGAAGTAATGGAAATCGGCTTAACTAAATACATGAAAGCCCACCGCTTAAAATTCCAATTGAACGGGACATACACCTTCAAAGATGGGTACTTTAATAATTTAACGAATAAAAGCTCTTGGGGTACCATGTTTCAGGTTGAACTAGGTATCTAAAAATATCATTTCAATGAAGTGAGGCTACATTAATTGTAGCCTTTATTATTTATGCATTTTATTCAAAAATTGCATCATGCTTATAAGATTAATATATTTAAGGATTAAACAGGATAATGAAGTATTATATAATAGCAGGCGAAACCTCAGGTGATTTACATGGTGCTAACTTGATAAAAGCACTCAAGAAAGAAGATTCGGAAGCAGAATTTCATATTGTCGGGGGTGATCAAATGCAGGCAGCTGCAGGAGAAAAGGTGTTAATTCATACCTCAGAAATGGCATTTATGGGCTTTGTGGAAGTATTAATGAATTTAAAAAGCATCTCCAAAAATCTTAAAAAGGTAAAAGCTGATATTCTAAAAGTAAATCCGGATACAGTTATTCTTATAGATTTTCCTGGTTTCAATTTAAAGGTTGCGGAATATGTCAAAAAATTAGGAATAAAGGTTTGTTATTATATCTCTCCAAAAATTTGGGCATGGAACCAAAAACGAGTTTATAAAATCAAAAGGTTAGTAGATCATATGTTTTGTATACTTCCATTTGAGGTTAAGTTTTATAAAAGCTTTCACTATCATGTGGATTATGTTGGAAATCCATTATTAGATGCTATTGATGCTTACCAATTTCAACCGGACTTTAGAGAGCGGAATGAATTAACTGATTTACCCATTATTGCTTTGCTTCCCGGCAGTAGAAAGATGGAGATAGATAATATTCTACCAGAAATGGTGGGGCTATACAACCTCTTCCCTGCTCATCAATTAATTATAGCCGGCGCACCTAATTTTGATGTAAGTTATTATCAGCGATACATCGGAGATTATCCTATTAAGGTAGTTTTTGATCAAACTTATGATTTATTGAAGAATGCTGAAGCGGCAGTAGTTACAAGCGGAACGGCAACTTTGGAAACCGCATTATTAAGAGTTCCTCAAGTGGTGGTATACAAAGCCAATCCGATTACAATCATGTTAGCAAGGAAATTTATAAAAGTTCGATTTATTTCACTCGTAAATTTAATCAACGATTATCTATCTGTAATTGAGTTGATTCAGAATGATTGTACAACAAAAAGTATAGCTGATGAATTGGGTTTATTAATCAGTAATAGAGAACATAGAGAAAGCGTATTGGAAAACTATGATGACTTAATAGAAAAAATGGGAACACCAGGTGCATCGGAAAAAACTGCGCATTTAATTTATGAATACATGACGAGAGAATAATTAAACTATTTTCGAAATTATTTGTCCTACTAGTTAGGAGGAAAATATTATGAAATATTTATTGAGTGCAATATTGCTCTTAGGTACTATGGCTACTTATGCGCAACAGGTGGAGCATATCGCTCATCTGGAATTGGGAAAGAAAGACAAAAAAGTATTCAATAAGGGGGATTCTTCAATGATTCTAAAAATTGATACCCTTATTATGAAAGACCGATCTAAATTAGAGTTCTATGCGAAGAAAGATGTTAAAATTGAAGTAGGATATGCTGAAATAGGTAAGAATGTGGTCATAACAGGTCAAGATAGTAAGAACAATGCTACCAATATTGATCTGGATATCAATCTGAATAAATTAGGTTCATTGTTTATCATAGCCAGAGGGATTGATGCCTTTAACGGAACTAAAACTCATCCAAATGGTAATGGGGGAATTGTCAATTTAACTTATGATCCTAATGGACTTACTCCCCAATCGACAGATAAAAAAGCAAATCACTATGTGTTTATTGATGTTCAACCGGGAGGATTAAGAGTTAATCCTCATAGTGAAATCAGTCAGATTTACAGTCGTATTGCAATGTCTCAACCTGGATTAAGAGGAATGCCCCAAGGTCAAATTTATTCAGGATCACCAGGTAAGGAAGGTAAAGCAGAAATAAAGATTCGTCAATAAGCGTATAACAAATAAAAAGAGCCGGATCAGATAATCCGGCCCTCTACAGTTATTTTAGAATGAATAAATTAAATTGCTTTATCTACTTGATTTTTTCTGGTTTTGTTCACTTTAATTTGTAATACAATCATAGATGCTGCAAATGTTACAATAGTTATAATAGCTAACCCTAAAAGTGGCGCGTGAATATACTCTGCGCTCCCCTTTTCTATGACTATTGTTCTAAAGATTTGTAAATAATGAGTAAGCGGTATCATTTTCGCAATTGAAACTATCCAATCAGGCATTTGACTTAATGGCCAGGTAAAACCACTTAAAATGAAGCTTGGAGTGGCAATAACCATAAGTATTTCAGTTGCTTTTAACTGACTAGGAATTGCAATACTGACCAAAATACCAATAAAGCTTACAGCTAACAGGAATAATACGGAAGCACCCATAAAAATCCCTAAATCAGTCTCAATCGGCATTCTATACCATAAAGAATAAGCATAGTACAAGATAAAAATAAGTGCAGACATGAAGATGTAAGGAAGGATTTTTACTAATATCATTATTAATGAATTTTTTGACCGTTTAACCAATTCATCAAATGTTCCATTTTCAAACTCAGAAGCAAAGCTTAATGCTAAACCTAACATCATTACCTGTTGCAAAACAGTGAACAACACTCCGGGTAGCATGAAGTATAAATAATTGCCACTTCTAATATTTTGTTTAATAATTGTGATTTTGAATGGTTCAAATTGTTTAGAGGCAACAAACTCAGGGACACCTTTCTTTTCCAAAGCCTTAATCTGAACACCGGCTTTTAAAGTTGAAGCTGCCACATTCACGGCCATTGTTGCGTAATTAGAAGTTAAGGTATTTGAAGCATTAACAAATAAAACCAATTCAGTATTTCTATTATAATTTATATCAGAAGAAAAATTTCTTGGAATTTGAACAATAACGGTAGATTCAGTTTTCATTGCCTCATCCTTAGCTTGAAAAGCATCATTGAGTACCTTTGAAACATAAATAACCTCACTTTCTTCAAACATTTCAATCAATTGTCTGCTCAGCGGACTTCGGTCCTCATCAACCACAATGATTGGTAAATCCGTGACCTTACCCTTTTTATATACCCCTCCTACCAGAATTCCATAAAGTAAAGGGGCACCGAAGAAAAGCATAAGCAATACTTTATTTTGAAAAAATATTTTAAACTCTCGTATAATTAAACTCCAAAAATTTTTCATGATCAGGATTTAATTTTGTTTAACAATGAAACTCGCCTTGGTCAACAATTCTTTAGACTCCTCTTTATTTACAGGTTTCAAATGAACTTCAAATAACGTTTCTTGTTCTTCAAAATCAGGATATGCTGTAGAGATATTTGCGTAAGAACTAAGTGATTTTATAGATTCAACTTTAGCTTGGATTTCTTTATTTTGCAAATAGGGAATTAGAAGCGTAATATTCTTTTCTTTAGGAAAATCTATTATTTTACTTTCAGGGATGGTTATACGGAAAAAAGTTCCATCATTAATATATCCCGATACGAGGCTATATCCAGCTAATGCCAATTCACCAACCTGCAGATTTATATTTTCTATACTCATGTCTTGAGGCGCGATAATAAATCTTTCTTTCGCAGCGGCATTAACTTCATCTACAGCACCCATAGCACGCTCTTTTTGACCTAACGCCATTTTTTGTTGTTCAATTCTTGCCCCATGTTCTATATCTCCTAGTTCTGCTTGAGCAGCAAGATATTGATTTTTTGCACCTTGATATTTAGCATATACTTCATCATATTTCTGTTGAGAAATTAAGGAATCTGAAAGTAAATTATTCATACGATTCATAGACTTCTGTGCAAATTCAAATTGTTCTTTGAGACCATTAACCTTAGCATTTAATTGTTTCATCTGCCCATCAGTTGCCCCTTTCAATGCCATATCATATTGAGCTTGTGCTGAAGCAAGCGCTCCTTGAGCTTGAACAGATTTAGCGTCAACTTCTGGTAGCTCCAATATTAAAAGGGTATCTCCTTTTTGTACATTATCCCCTACCTGAACCAAGATTTTCTGAATTTTACCAGGGATTTTTGTGGTAACAGCTATTTGATCTTTTTCAATCTTGCCTTCAATCTTTTGTTCTTTCTTTTTATTTTCTCCAGTACAGCTTTGTAATAAAATTAAGCCAGTTAATGTATAAATAAGTTTTTTCATGATTATCTAATAATTGTTTGGTATAAGTTTCCATTTGCTTTTAATAATTCTGATGCTGCTATGCGTTGATTCAAAATTTGATTATAAAAGCCAAGAGATTGTTTATAGAATTCGTTTTCAGCCTCTAATCTCTCCGTAATATCTGTCAATCCTTCTTCGAATTGGCGAGTAGCTAAATGTAAATTGTTTTTTGCAATTGCTACTTGCTGATTACTGACGAGAATTTTTCTGTTAGCTAAATTATAATCTACTTCTGTTTTACGTTGTAACAGGCTCAGTTTTTCTTTGGTATCGGCAAGCTTATTATCATTAATCTGTAAATCCAGTTTTGCTTTATCCAAAGCTGTTTTATGAGATTTCCCTTCAAATATTGTCCATTTTAAACCTACCCCTACTGCATAGTTTGGTGCCATTCTCAAATGATTTGATTCCAATTTAAGATCACCTATTTTCGATACATCCTTAATTTCCATATTAGTTCCAAAAGCATTAAAATAAGAGAGGTTTCCAAAAGCAAACAGCTGTGGTAATTTTGCCCCCTTTTCTTTTTTAAGAACGTATTCATAGGCATTCCCGGAAGCTTCAAGCGCTAATACTTCCTTTCTGTTCATTTGAGCCGCGGTACTCATGTCAAGCGTTATTTCTTGCAAATCATAGTTTATAGACTCTAATTCTTCTAAGCTACATCCTGTTAACTCTTGCAACTTAAAAAACAATAATTCACGATTACTTTGAACTTCAGCTTTTTTACTTTCCAATTCTAACATGGCCAATTTAATTTTATCGCGATCATAAGGTATAGCAAGTCCATTTTCTATTCCTTTAATTACTTTTTCGTGTTCCTTGTTCAAACGTTTTTCAGAATCAGTTATCAGAATGTCAATTTGTTTTAACAACATCAATTGATCAAAACCGGTTATTACTTCTTGGGCCAGTTGATCATAACCAGCTTCATTCAACAACTCTTGTGCTTTAAATTTCTGTTCCAAGGCTTTTTGACCATTAGTGATTTGAAGTCCACTAAAAATAACTTGAGTTGCCGTTATACCAGCCATTCCTACTTGACTAGATAAATTCATACCTTGTGAACCATCAAAAAGAGTAGTTCCGAGAAGGGGTAATGTTGTTGCAGGCAGATCGATGTCAATAGTACTATTGAAGTAACCATACATCGCATTAGCACTAATATGAGGTAGTAATTTACCTTTAACATTTTCCCTATCTAAAGCAACCTTTTGATTTTCCAAACTGTTATTCATCAAATTTTTGTTGTACTTTATTGCTTTTTCAACAGGTGCCTTAAAGGTGTATAATCCTTCTTGGCAAAACGATGTTAAACTAGATAACAGTAGTAAAATTAATCCAGATAAAGATCTAGTGATTATTGATTCCATAATAATGTTTATTATCTTTTTACAGTACAAAGGTGCAAAGGTTTATTAGGTTTAATTTTCAGATATCTTAAAAAAGATACTTATCAGAAGTAAAAGGAAAATTTAGCGCTAGGCACTATTTCTGTCCTCTGATAACGGAAAGAGTTTGTTGAGAGATTCCTAAATATGAAGCTATGTGCCCTAGAGAGGCATTTTGAAATAACATGGGGTTTTCGTTTATCAAAGCGTTGTATCTTTCGTGAGCAGTCTCAAACTGAGTTTTATAAAATCTATTTGAAAAATTAATTAAAGAATTTAATA
Source organism: Sphingobacterium mizutaii (assembly GCA_040394615.1). Lineage (GTDB taxonomy): Bacteria > Bacteroidota > Bacteroidia > Sphingobacteriales > Sphingobacteriaceae > Sphingobacterium > Sphingobacterium mizutaii_A. The sequence goes on along the minus strand of JBEBRZ010000027.1, from coordinate 10,199 downwards.
AAACTGTTTGAATAATTTTATTCATGGTAATATTAGAATTTGCTAATTCTTGAATGGGTGCAAAAGGAATTAAACAAACTCTAGATGGTGCCAATGCTTGGAACCCAAAAATTGAAGGCTTTCCATAGAAGACACTTTCTATACCAGTACTAAACGTGCCTGGGCCAAAAAAATAATGGGTAATATCTCTTCTGTTTTTATAATAGTAAATCCTAGTAAAGCCTGACTCTATAAAATAGATATATTTAAGATAGGCATCCGGTTCAAAAATAATTTCTCCTTTTTGAAATTCTTTAACCTCAGTAATAGAATCAAAGAACTGAACTAATTCATCATTTATATAATAAAGTTCGCGAAAGTAGTTTAATAAGGTCATTCAATAATAGTGTTTAAAAATCAATTCAAAATATAGCTTTTAATTGGAAAACAAAATATTAAGGCGAATTATAAGTATTTCGCACAATGAATATTAGAAATTGCAGATGAGAAATAAAGAATTTCAAAAAATATTCTATTTTTATTAAATAATTTTTCGAGATGAAGATCTCACTAACCTAATTTAATAAAAGATGAAAAGATTATTGACTGTAGCTTTTGTAGCATTAATTTCATTAGCACAAGCACAACATCAAGACACCAGAAAGATTAGTAAATTTTCAGCAATCTCTGCCTCTGCAGGAATCCAAGTCAAATTTATTAAATCCTCAAAAAATGAAGTTGTTGTTGATGTCTCCAGAGAAGATATCCTTCCTTTAATTGAAACAAAAGTTCAAAATGATGAGTTGAACATTCGAATAAAACGAGGAAGTAATATTCGCAATGCTAAATCATTGAAAGTAACTGTCTATAGCAGCTCTATTGTTGATAACATTTCTTTAAGTTCTGCAGCCTCACTAGAAATTTTGGATGCGATTGATGTTAATAAATTTACAGTAGACCTTTCCTCCTCCGGAAAACTATCTACAGGAAAGGTAAGTGCCCAAACAGCCAATATCAATTTAAGTTCTTCTGGTAAAATGAACGGACAATTAAAAACCGAATCATTATCTATAAAGGCATCCAGTTCAGGAGAAGTGAAGCTTTCAGGCGTTTCTAAGACTTTAAATGTAAATGTATCTTCAAATGGACAGGCTCATTTAGGGGATTTTCAAGTCGCAGATGTTGTTGTAAATGGTAGTTCAGGTGGAAAACTAAAGATTAATGTCAGCAATTCAATTACTGCAAATGTATCTTCTGGTGCAGAAGTTGAATATTCAGGTAACCCTAAAAACAAAAACGTAAATAAATCCTCTGGAGGTACTGTTACGCAGATTTAACATTAAACATAGTTCAAATAGTAAGGAGTTGGTTCGAATAATCAGCTCCTTTCTTTTTGACCTTTCATCTGATAGTGCTAGATTCTTTCAATATTACTTTAGAGTTATTTCGGATTACGTAGCAAAATTTTCCTCTTACGTCATTGTCTTGTTTGGAATAATTCTAAACAAGGATTAAGTTTGCAACACTATTTAAAATGATTCTAAATAATGTTGCGATTAAAGTACCTTTCTTTATTGACAATTATACCAGGAATAGCTCTGTCCCAGGAAAGGGATAGTGTTAATCGTATACTCCCAATTGAGGAAGTAGTCATCACAGGTCAATTCCAGCCAACAACATTAAAGAATTCAGTTTATAAAATAAAATCAATAGACAGGGATTACATTCAAAAAAGAGCTACTACTGATATGGCAACTCTATTGAATACAGAGTTAGGGATTCGGTTTTCAAATGATTTGACTTTAGGAGAATCTGATATTCAGTTAATGGGTATGAGTGGGCAGAATGTGAAGGTATTAATTGATGGTGTTCCTATGGTAGATAGAGGGAGTACAAAGCAAAGTTTATCTCAGGTTGATGTGAATACTATACAACGTATTGAAATAGTTGAAGGACCGGTATCTGTTATGTATGGAACAGACGCACTAGCCGGGGTAATAAATATTATTACTCAAGATCCTCAAACAGGCACATATAAATTAGGTATTAATGCGAGAATTTTAGAAGAAAGTGTTGCCTATGAATACAAACCTGTCGGAAATGAAGGGAGACATAACGCGCACGTGGGATTTAATTATGGTATTAAGAGATGGAATTTCAATTGGAATGGTTCCATGAATAATTTTGGAGGGTTTCAAGGTACATCAACAGATCGATCCCTACAATGGCAACCTAAAGATCAGTGGTTAACCTCAGCTCGAATAGGTTATACAAATAAAGAAAAAATAAGTGCCTGGTATAATATCAACTATCTTAATGAAGATTTATATACTCCAGGTGCTGTAGCTGCAAATTATAAATATGTAGATAAAAATTATATAACTAATCGTTTTACACAAATACTTCAAGCACAATTAAACGTAAAACAAAACCTTTTTCTTAATGGCTCCTTTTCTTATCAAAATTATAAACGTCGAACCATTACTGAACTGTTTGATTTGAATACCCAAACCTCGGCATTAACTACCGATCAGGGTGAACAAGATGTATCCACCTTCAATCAAGCCTTTGCCAGGATCAATGGGACTTATAATTTAGCTCAAAATCTCGGGTTATTAGCGGGTCTAGAATTCAATTATAATGTTGGTTCAGGTGAAAGAATAATAAATAATGCGGAAATATATGATTTTGCGGCGTTTGTTTCTGCAGAATACAAGCCACAATCATGGTTGTTGATAAGACCAGGACTACGTTTTATACATAACTCAATCTATAATGCTCCTCCAGCCGTTCCTTCTTTAAATGCAAAAGTTATCATAAACCCATCCTGGGATTTAAGACTAGGATATGCAATGGGATTTAGAGCCCCAAGTTTACGAGAATTGTATTTTACTTTTCATGACAGCAATCATGCAATAAATGGAAATACCAATTTGAAAGCTGAGCACAATCAGAATTTCAATGCAAACATCAATTATAATACGAAATGGTCTGAGCACAGCTATTTCAGCAGCTCCCTAAGTGGATTTTATAATCATTTCAATAATTTAATTGATATAGGACAAGACCTTGAAACTCCAACAATAAGTACTTATTTAAATGTTGGAAAATTCAAAACGACTGGCGGTACATTTGAGAATTCACTACAATATAAAAATTCTAAAGTCAATTTAGGAGCGGCTTATACAGGACGGTATAATGATTTATTTAATGAGAATAGATCCTTAGGCTCGTTTTTTTGGACAACGGAACTAAATGGAACCTTGACACAAACCTTTCCTCGACTCAAGGCAAATATCAATTTATTTTACAAACTAAATGGGAAACGTCCGGGCTATCGAATTTCAGGGTCAGGGGACCAAATGGAAGTTTTTGAATCCTATCAAAAGGCCTATAGTCAATTAGACATTTCTATTAATAAAGAATTATATAGATACATCACCTTACAAGCAGGTGTAAGAAACTTAACAAATACCACAAACGTATTTAATACAACAACAGAAAGTACGAGTGCCCACGCTACTAATAGTTCATCCATCCCTGTCAGTTATGGGCGCTCTGTATTTTTCGGCTTACTATATCAAATAAACAAATATTAAAGATGAACACATTTACTAAACTTACAGGTATTGTCATAATCAGCATCATGGGCTTCGCATCATGTGGGCGAGAAGCTGTAGAACCTCTACCGGTTATTCCACCGTCGGACGGTAGCAAATTAACACTTAATGGTGGCGAAGGCGGATCAGATGCAGCCAATGCAGTATATGTTGATTTAAGTACAGATAAACAAAGTGCTGTCGCCAGAGATTCTTGGAGCCTAGGGTTCTATTCCGGTTCAGAGTTTCGGGTAATCATTAATAATCAAGTAGGATATTCAGCGAAAGCAACTGATAAAACAGATATTAAAGATGTTAACTCAACCAATTTTGATATTAGTGAGCTGGCTCATAGTACTTCTGCTCTGGGACTAATAAAGAATTATGATGATACGTTAGGTAGAATTGATAAAACTGTAATTTCAGAAATTAAAGAAAATACATCTGACAATAAAGTATATGTAATTAATACAGTAAATGGCGGTACTGTAGATAAAGCAAATGTCTGGAAAGTAAAAATTAACAGAGGTTCGAATGAAGAATATGTGTTGCAATATGCAAAAATTGATGATAGTAGCGCACAGACAATAACTATTAAAAAAGATCCAAGTCTAAATTTCAACTTTATATCATTCAATAAGGGACCAGTTAATGTTGAACCGGCTAAAGATGAATGGGATTTTGTTTGGAATAAAAGTATGTTTTTCACATTTATGGGTACCACAGCAGTTCCCTATTTATTTAGTGATTTAGTTTTCATTAACCATTTAAATGGAGTAAGTGCTTCAGAAATAATTTTCCTAGATAGTAATGGTAAATCAAATGGTAATCCAAGTTATGAAGAATTTGATACCAGCAAAATAGAAAACGTAAAATTCAATAATTCAAGAAATGTAATGGCCTCTAGCTGGCGAAACACCTTAGCCGGAGGAGTTTTAAAAGATAGATATTACGTAATTAAAGATAAGCAAGGAAATATTTACAAATTAAAATTCCTGGTAATGGGTGTTAAAGATGATGGTGGAAAACGAGGTTATCCTGAGTTAGAATATAAACTAGTTAAAGGTAATTAAACTATGAGAAGATTAAACATATTATTACTAAGTCTAGGTACTGCCTGTCTCCTATTTTCATGTCAAAATTCAATAAAAAATGAAACAGGTGACTCATCACGCGTACAAGTTGATACCTTAAGAATAGTTTCATTGAACGGAACAATATCTGAAATATTAAGTGAATTGGGTTTAGAGGACAAAATTGTAGGAACCGATGTCGCCTCAACTTATCCTGAGTCATTGAACTCCAAACCAAAGGTTGGCCATAACAAAAAGATTCCTGTAGAAGGCGTTATGGCCTTAAACCCTAACTTAATTATAGGAACAAAACAAGAAATTAACGAAGAAACGATCGAACAATTCAAGCAAGCAGGGATTCGGTTGGTTTTACTTGATCAGGATTATTCGGTAGACGGAACAAAAAAATTAATTAGAAACGTTTCGGACTCTCTAAAATTAACCCACAAAGGGGACTCAATTATCAAAACATTTGATAAAGCGATGGCAACTGTAAGTAGATATTCAGCAGAGACTAAGAAACCAAAAGTCTTATTTATATACGCCAGAGGAGCTGGTACAATGATGGTAGGTGGAACAGGAACTCAGGTTGATAAAATAATTGAGCTAGCAGGTGGAGTAAATGCTGCGAAAGATTTTCCAGATTACAAACCATTGACAGCAGAATCTTTAGTTGCTTATAATCCGGACGTATTACTATTTTTTACTTCAGGATTAACAAGTTTAGGAAATGAAGATGGTTTGCTAAACATTCAAGGAGTAAAAGAAACTAATGCGGGGAAGAATAAAAAAATTGTTGCAATGGATGGGCAATTGCTATCGGGATTTAGTTCCCGACTACCAAATGCGATAGAAGAATTGCATTCGAAAATATATTAATGACTTTACAAAGAAAAAAAAGAATCTCCATTATCTCTTTACTACTATTTCTATTGTGCTCCTGCATAATCTCCATCAGTGTGGGAGCCATAGAAATACCCTTGGAGAATCTGTTTAGAATTATAGGAAAAAGTATTTTTCATTTAGAAGTAGACGGTATTCCAAAACAACAGGAGTCCGTCCTTCTTGCAATAAGAGCACCTAGAGTGCTCTTAGGGGCTTTAATAGGAGCTACATTAAGCATATCAGGTTGTTCGGTTCAAGGAATGTTTAGAAACCCATTAGCTGAACCAGGACTAATTGGGGTTTCTGCAGGAGCCTCCATGTTTGCTGTTATGTTTATTGTCCTGGGACATGGGTTATTTAGTTCCATGACCCTACTTTTTGGATATTATGCTTTGTCCATTGCATCATTTATTGGAGCACTTTTTACAACCTGGTTATTATATAAATTTTCGGTGGCGTATGGAAAATCAGATATTTCAACGTTATTATTAATGGGGATTGCAATAAATGCACTAGCAATCGCTTTTAACGGTCTATTTACATACATGGCGACTGATGAACAATTAAGAACAATTACCTTTTGGTCTTTAGGGAGCTTAGGAGGTGCGAATTGGAAGACAATTTCAGTTATCTTACCGTTTTCAATGATCTGCATATTCGGATTATTACCATTTGGTAAGGCTCTAAATGCTATGGCGCTTGGTGAAGCACAGGCTGAACATTTAGGAATTAATATCAAAAATGTTAATAAATATATTATCATTTTAGCAGCCATTGGTGTCGGATCCAGCGTTGCTTTAGCAGGAATTATTGGATTCTTAGCCTTATTGGTTCCTCATTTACTTAGAATTTCTATTACAGCAGATCATAAATTTCTTTTACCGGCTTCTGCCCTATTAGGTGCTGGATTACTTGTACTGGCAGATCTTGTAGCCCGAACGATTGTCATTCCTGCTGAATTACCAATTGGTATTTTAACTGCATTTATGGGTATACCTATGTTTATCGTTATAATATTGAAAAATAAAAGAGAAAGGCGGTTTTTATGATTGAGGTTGAAAATTTAAGTTATCACGTTGATTCCAAATCATTACTCGATAATATCAGTTTTAAAGTAAATAAGACTGAGATTCTTGCAATCATTGGGCCGAACGGTGCTGGTAAATCTACTCTTCTAAAGTTATTAAGTAAACAAATTATTCCCGAAACAGGTAAGATTAAATTAAACAGCAACGATATTAAAGATTTGACTTTAAAAAGTTTGTCAACATTTCGTGCGGTGCTACCCCAGTCCAATTATCTTAATATTAATCTAACAGTCTTTGAGATCGCACTGATGGGTAGATATCCTCATTTCAAGTCTAACCCAAATCTTATCGACATAGAAATTACAGAACTAGCTCTGGAAGAAATGGGAATGATGAAGTTTAAAGACAGATTAATTCATACGCTTTCAGGAGGTGAGCAGCAACGTGTACAATTAGCAAGAGTACTGGCCCAGATTTATCAAAATCCTAATGGGATTTTATTAATGGACGAGCCAATAACAGGATTAGATTTACAATATCAACAGGTTATTTTAGAAAAAGCAAAGTCTTTGTCCCAACAGGGAATGACTGTTTTAAGTATCCTTCACGACATCAACATTGCATCGCAATATGCAGATAAAGTATTGGTTATTAAACAAGGAAAAATGATGGGATATGGAAGTCCTATTGACATCCTGTCCGAGGAATTAATTTATAATACTTATCACACAAAAGTGAGACGTATTCAAGATCATAATATAGGGTACCCGGTAATATTACCTATTTCATAAAATTTAAATAACATGGAGACATTAAATCGATTAGAATTAAAAACAAAGTTTGATAATTATAAAGTAGATAATCCAAAATCACGAATTAGAGAAGCCGCTAAACAATTAGGGGTTACTGAAGCTGATTTAGTTAGCGTTAGCTCAAATAATATATTATTAAGACCTGACTTCACTTCTATATTAAACAATATCCATACATTGGGTGAGGTTATGGCATTAACCAGAAATGATCATGCTGTTCATGAGCGTAAAGGGATTTATAGCAAAGCTACATTCCATAGTCAGATAGGATTAATAACTAACCCTGACATAGATCTTCGGTTATTTATGCATGACTGGAAATTTGTTTTTGCGGTGAATGAAAATGAAAGAGAAAGTATTCAGTTTTTTGATCGCTTTGGAGATGCTATTCACAAAATTTATTTGACTGACAAGTCAAATCACGACGCTTACACATCTTTAATTGAGAAGTATAAAGAAGATGTAAATAATATAAAAGTTGAATTAAAGCCTTTCAATGCCTCGGTGGAGAAACTCGATGAAGACATTGATGTAGAAGGATTTCAAACAGAATGGAAAAATCTTAAGGATACCCATGATTTCTTTGGAATGTTAAAAAAATATGGGATAAGCAGACGACAATCGATGCGCGTCGCTCCGAAGGGTTTTACATTGCAACTGTCCAACAATCAAGCTGAAACATTATTGAACTTAGTTTCTTCAAGTGGAATTGACTTTATGGTATTTGTTGGAAATAATAGTTGTTTGCAAATTCATACCGGCAAAGCTACAAAGGTAGTTCGTACAGGCCCATGGATTAATGTGCTCGATCCGATGTTTAATCTGCATCTTAATGATCAGGCAATTGACAGTCTTTGGATGGTGAGAAAACCGACAAATTTAGGGTTAGTTCATAGCATAGAGGCTTTTGATAGGGATGGTAATTTAATCATTCAATTTTTCGGAAAAAGAAAACCTAATATCCCTGAAAATGAAGATTGGAGAAAACTTGTAAAAGAATTAGAGAACCAACATGAAACAAATTAAAATCTGCCTGTTATTGCTATTATTTTTCTTAAAAATCCAGGCACAAGAGAAGTATGTAGTCTATGATTCATTAGGGAAAGAAGTTTCAATTAAAGAAATTGTGACATTGGCTAATGAGAAACCATTAATCTTTTTTGGGGAGGTACATGATCAAAAACTTGCGCATCAAGCAGAATTGGATTTATTAACGGCACTATATGCTAGTTATAATACTCGAATAATATTGGGAATGGAAATGTTTGAAGCTGATGTACAACCTATAATTGATGAGTATTTTTCAGGAGATATAAATCAAAAAAGCTTTGAAAGTGAAGCAAGAATATGGAGCAATTACAAAGAAGATTACAAACCCTTGCTTGAATTTGCTAAGGAAAATAAGTTAAAACTAATTGCCACTAATGTTCCTAGACGTTATGCTAATTCAGTATATCATCAGGGTTTTCAGATCTTGGATCATTTATCAATCTATGCAAAACAATTTCTTCCTGATTTACCATTAAAAGTTGATACAACCATGGGTATCTATAAGGAAATGTTAGTTATGGTTCCTGATCATGCAAATTTTAATATGATATATTCGCAAGCCTTAAAAGATGCAACTATGGCTCATTTTATATTAAAAAATAAAGAAAGGGATCAAATTTTTCTACATATCAATGGTTCATATCATTCAAAAAACAAACAAGGTATCTTATCATTCTTAAATGAATACGATATTGATAAGACAATCACCATAAATACGCTTCTAAAGAATGACTCTAAGGAAGATATAGATTTTTCATTAGCAGATTTCACAGTGTTATTAATATTAAATGAAAGCAATTAATCCGCACTAACGCAAAATCTTTCTAATTTCTAAAATAAAGTTTATCTTCATGAGGTTAAAATAGCCTTATGAAGATTCTTTTTTTTGTAGCCTTTTGGCTTTGTCAAATTATTTCGAGCATTGTTTTCAAATATGGCGGAATACAGCCAAAATATCAATTAGCAGCACTTGTTGGGGGAAATATAATTCTTATATCAGCCTCATGGTTTCTCATCCAGCTTTTTAAAACTGTACCTCAACCTATTGTTATTGCATTATGCTCAGGAGGTACATTCCTTACTGTACAATTGGCTATGGCTATTTGGTTCAAACAACCCCTAAATTGGATACAAATATTAGGTTCTCTAATAATAATTGTTGGAATGGTTATGGTGACATTTGGAGATAAAACAGTAAATCATAATTGAAAACGAAAGAGCAAAAATAAAATAGATTACTTTAAATAGTTTATTATACTATTCCGTTTTATATCAAAGAAAACGATGTATTGTGTAGGATTAAATCCTGTTTTATCTTTGAGGCTCTTTGCAAATTTCCCATAAGAAGAAAATCCTGAATATGCTGCTAAGTAAGTTAATTTGAAACTTCTGGCCTCCTCATTAGTCCTTAAATAATTGTTTAAAAAATCAATTCTCAGATTATTAACATAAGTAGGGAAATCTGATTTTTTATTCTTATTTACTACGTAAGATAGATATTTAGTATTACAACCTATTTCTTTTGAAGCTACTTTAATAGAACATGAAGGGTTTAAAAATAATTGTTTCGTTTCCCATTCAGATAATGCAACCAGAATCTTATGCTCTGTTTCCGGATTCATGTATTCTTTTTTAGTTTTTGAAAGATTGCTAATCATAAAATTAAGAGTTTTAATAAAATTTGATTAAAAAGTATATTTTAACGAGTTGTATAGGCTATCCGAAATGATATTTCAATGGATCAATTGTCTCGTTTCTTGAATTATCTGATAT
>JBEBRZ010000026.1:0-38793 GCA_040394615.1 Sphingobacterium mizutaii | reverse complement strand
AAACGAGTGGTCAACAGTGACTAATAATTTATAGAACTTGTTTCTATAAATTATCCATATCAAATTCAGTTAGTTTCTTTATTTACTATGTATCCTTTACATTAAGGTCTAAATGCTGCTTAAACCGTACTCAGGTTAACATAGAAAAGCTATGCCACCTATTATTAACCAAGCAGTAATGGTATTATAATCTGGTTGCGGATCAAGTAGGCAAGTAAGTATCGGTAAGTATACCCAATATTATACCCTATAATAAAGCAAGAATAATGTTAAGTACTGTTAACCTAACTATAACCGATTTGTTCGGGAATAATTTATAAAGTCGTTTTATCATATCTGTCTTGTATTCCGTCTGCAGAGTTCTTTATAACACATTTAGGAAATTAACGAATTTAGCCGTGAGAGGAAGTTTGTTGTTAATCTTATTCAACCAAATACCGCAAATAAGGGATACTTTTGTGTTTTCGTCATCGACAAAACGAAAATGCTGTAAGGTCCAGGAATAACAATAATTACCTTTTATAATAATAGCATTTTTACAATGCTCCCCCCTTTCCTCATTTGTTTGGCATATTGTTCATCTTCGTAATCTTCACTCTGTATGAAAATTTTCTCTGAAAAATGGACAATATAGAGTTTTATATTATTCTATCATTTTGATTTATAGTAATATCTTGAAATTCTTATCAGTGGCAAGCAAAATGACTGAAAGTATACACATTATCAAAGAATCATAGAAATGATGATATTCCTGATGAGCCATATGTGCAGTAAATGCCCCAATTGCAAAAGGGAAAAGCAATAAAATGCCAAGGTTTTTATATTGTGGTTTAAACAATCCTACAACAAGCAAAATTACGCCGATTAATTCACCACTTCCTATAAGGATAGTCCATGTCTTATTGAACCCTAAATTTTGCATACTTTGCATCATAGAGGTTTTTTGAAATACTTTGAATAATGAAGCATAACCGAATATATACAGATAATATATATAGCTAATCCAATGAACTATTGTTGTGACTTTTTCCATTTTTATACTTTTATTATTTACTGAGCAAATATATTTGATAACTTGCATAAACAGAAGAACATATAAAAATGTATGATACTAATAAAAAAGTAAGTATGGGGAAAAGAAAAGAAAATTCTACTAATAACATTAATGAATTATACTGGAAAGACAACTGTGGTATCACATTTACTCTCTCTGTGATTGGTGGACGGTGGAAAATAAATATTCTTTCCTACCTTTTGAACGAGAAAACTCTTCGTTACAGCGAATTGAGAAAAAGGTTGGTTGGGATTTCCGAAAGGATGCTGATTTCAAAATTAAAAGAGTTGGAAAACGATGGGCTTGTGAACAGGATTGTTCATCAGCAAGTACCGCCGAAGGTTGAATATGAATTGACTGAACTTGGATCTTCACTCAAACAAATATTGTACTCAATGGATAAATGGGGCGAGGATAATTTGGTGAAATAAGTTTTTTTATTATTCCCAGTTAAATTTTTAAGTTTTTGTCGAATATTTCGATAGCTGGGTTGCCAAAGCTGTCAACCTTTAAAGTAATCCTCGGCACTTCGTTGTTGACCTTAATTAACAATGACGAATTTCCTTTTTCCATAATCAGGCTCATATGGTTAATATTCTGAACTTGATGGCCCGATAAGTCTTTGTCATTATTCATCAGATCTGCCCTGAAATAATTGTCTTGTTTGTTATCATGTCTCAAAATTCCTAAGGCCTCGGCACGCTGACACTCAAATACCAGTATATTTAGTTTAGTTTCCTCATTATCTGTAATGGCAAGCCCACCTCTTTCGTTGCCGATTTTATCATAGAATATAAGTTCTGCCAATGAGTAAACCTTTTGATAGGTTTCTCCTTGCTTACTGTTTGTGGAATGTGTTCTGCATTTGCAATAACTATACAACTATTTGGTTCCCGCCTGTTCCATCCTTGATGTGCATTCGATCGCCTACTTTAATACCGGGACCACTATTCAGAAGTGTACAAGTCAAAAAAGGCCATAAGCAAAATGTTCAAAAGGAAAAGAGCTGATAAAATTAACTTTAGAGGTTTAGATATTATTTGTGTTGTTAGAAAAAGTTTGAGTATGATTTTTTGAACAAGAAAAAATTCTCTTGGAGCGGTAGCATTATTAAAACCTGTAATTTTTAAACATTGACAAAAGGCATAACAAAAAACTGCAAGTCGAAGCAAAAGTTCTAATCAAATTATATCTGTTCCACGCCGGTTCAAAGAATTTTCTGAATTTATCCATTTCCTCGGTTGAAGCACTTTTTATATTGAAATTTTCCAACGCATTGTTCAATGGGATATTGCAAAATATGGTCACGCCAAATACACCGACAACATAAACAATAGTGGCAGCGATCAAAAAATAAAAGTCCGATTGTAGTCCCGACCTATTGGAAAGCCAAATTGCAATTGACAACACCAAAATACATCCCATAAAACTTGCAAAGAACCACGGATTTAAAATTACCCTGTTGATGTACTGAAATGCCGTTAGATAGTCTTTGTCGCCAAGTTTTCCCAATCCACCGATGACGGAACATTGATAGGCGTAGAAAAGACCTGCAACCAAGCCCGTGAGAAAGGTTGCCAGTATTTGGATTATTTGGTAAAAAGTCATACAGTTTTTATTTTCTTATTATGAACTATGTTTTATATGACAAATTTAAAAAAGTCATTATTCAATTAACTTTAAATATGAAAAGAATTTATTGTGGGAAAAAAACAATGGATTCTTTAAATAAAAACCAACCTCGAATTACAGGAAAATACTTAAGAATAATGTTGGTGGCGATTAATGAAAAATTATAATTCTCTTTAGCCAACCTTTTGTTATTTAAAATGAAGCAAATCACTAATCCGAAGACAAAAGATGGCTTAATGACTAAAAATAATCGCAAGTTTTCTATTTTCTTTTATTCCACCAAACTAAAAAGCCGGTAATGGGTAGACTTGCACAAATAAGACTTATAAAAAACGCAAGTACTTTTCCAGGTAGACCAAGTATACTTCCCACATGTATATCATAATTCATCATGGATAACTTATCTGCAAATTTCGCTTCACTAAATTTGCTCCCTTCCATCTCCAACGGTTTGAGTGTATATCGATCATAGAAAAACTCGGTTTGATTGTAGTAGCTATTATCGTTATGGTAAACTAATATTTCATAGGAGTCATCCGGGTCTTGTAAGACTGGTGTCATATACATTCCTCCAATTTTATCCACTTGTTTTATAGAAGCGTACCATGCGCTATCTAGAGGGGAGAGGTTCTCATTCCATATCAGGTTTTTCTTGGAAAGATCCGAATGGGGATGACTATGTTCCTGCTTTAGTTTTCCAAAAGAGGTTACAAAATATAGGGCTTTGTCAAACCAGGTGAAACTCCATACCAAACCTGTTACTGCCAGCGCTAAAGCCAGAATTAAGCTGTAAAAACCCAGAACATTGTGTAAGTCGTAGTTGACACGTTTGAAGCTAGCTGGCCATTTTATTTTAAAGCTTCTGACACGGTTGGCTCGATTCCATTTTTTCGGCCACCACATTACCAGTCCGGTGATCAACATCACCAAAAATATTAACGTTGCAATCCCCACTATTGGTCGACCAATATCGTAAGGTAACCATAATGCACGATGACCATCAATAACAAACCGGAAAAAATCAAATTCGCTTCCCCCAATGGTCTGTTGCTTTTTTAGAAATTCCCCGGTATAAGGATTCATAAAAACAACAGAAAAACTCCGTTTTCCATTTTCAATTGCCGAATATCCTACCGCAGCGGCCCCTCTTTCATGACTGTAAGTTAATCCACTTGGCTGTTTATCAGGAACATACTTAGCTGCCGTGTCAAGTAATTGGCTCGGTGGGACAAAACCTCCACTCTCAATTTCGACAAATCTCCATGGCTCCAACGCATCCTTAATTTCTTGTTGAAAAGCATAGAAGCAGCCTGTGATACTGACAATAAATACAATGATGCCAGAGATTAGTCCTAGCCAAAGATGCAACCAATCGTTTACAATTCTAAAAATGCTTTTGCGCCTCTTTCTCTTACTACCTTTCATAATTAAAAAACAATCCAATGCCCTATTATAAGGGCATCGGATTGAATATTTTAAATGTTTTGTACTTGTTATTTTATCTGCCCTATACCCCCAACGAACGATGCATCCACTTGGGCTCCTTTACGCAATGTCGCAGCAGGAATGTCTATTTCATAAATATTTAAGACATCATTAACGGTGGCTGCGGCATATGCTTTTCCATTTTTATGAAAAGCAGCAAAACTTCTACCACCATTCCCACTGAAAGTCGGTGAACCTGCAACTGTGGTAATGCTTTTGTTTGCTAAATCCACAATTGCAAACTTTAGATTATCGTCTGCCCATTGACTAGCTTGGGTACCTGTACTGACAGTGGCAAAAAGTTTATTATTGCCTACATAAATGGCATGTACGATTCTTCCACCATTAGTTACATCTGCTGTTTTAAAAAGATAATCCTTATCAAACTCAGATGCTCCGGCTGAAATCTTCAATACAGCAGGATCTTTTGTACGTTGAGAGTAACCATAGCCACTATGTGATATGGTATAGATATCTCCTGATTCAGTTGCAAAAATACCTGAGCGAGTCCCAAATGCCCCCGCAGGACCTGTACGATCATCCTCGATTATTTTTTCAAGCTTAAAATCTGGAAAGCTATAAACCGCGACATAAGTCTTATTCGTTTTTGATGTTTTCCACCCCACTGCATCAAAAGGTACAATGGTTTGAAAAGCTTGATCTCCACGTACAGCAATTCCTGTATGCAGCATCCACTCATCTCCGATAGGAAAATTCTTGTTGTCAACAGCTATCTTTTGTGTACGAGTGATAGTGTTTGATTCAGCATCAACAGTCAAAAATTTCATTTCGGTTCCATCGGCAGGACTGGCCGGTAAAGTGACTGCTAGCAGTGTTTTACCTGATCCGTCCAGATCCTGAGCATCAGACACTCTGTCGACTAAATTTAATCCTGTCTTTACGGCCACTTCGCCTGAAGCATCCACATAGTATGTATTGACATCAGTTAGACCTAAACCACCAATACTATAAAAGTAATTTCCCACTGTAGTAAAGTCCCTATAACCGTCCTGCAGAAAACCAGCATTAACAAGGGAAAGCTTACCATTCATCAGATCATTTGTATGAAGAACATAGTTCGTTGTGGCCTCCGCTGTGGTAACTCCCAATCCTAAGGTAAATACATCTCCATCTGTTGGAGTTGGTGTAGGACCATCATCATTACTACATGAAACCAGTGTAACGGCCAGCATCATCTGCAAGCCATTTCTATAAATCCGTTTAAGTTTAAAGGCATTCATTATTTGTTTTGTTTAAATGTGTTAAATCTATTGTGTTATAAAATATCGAAGTTTGACGAAAAAAGAACGTCCTGGCTTCTGTAATAGGTAATTGTCATATAACCTGCTATTAGTCAAATTTTTACATTCTACCGCAATAATATATTTCCGATTTTTCAATGAATAGTCGGCGAAAACATCATGTGATATCTGCCGGGGGATTATATCCTGATTGTTGCTACCGATTTGATTAGGTGTAAAATAATATTTCTCTACATAACCAAGACTGTAATTTATGCTGATTACATCGGTCTCACTACCTACTTTTGGTATTTTAGTACCCAAATTAAAATTCCCAAAAAGATATGGCATATTTGGTAGGCGGAAACCATAATTTAGATTTGGACTACGTGTGGTTCCCGTTAGATTCTCGCTAATAAGGAATTCAGTACGGTCTATAATATCCTGAAATGTAGCATTTACACTTGCAAACAATCTATTATTCCAACTATAACGAATTTCTGCCTCTCCACCTGTTGTCCTAACATCACCAACATTGATATATTGTCGATCAACAGGTTGTACCTGCTGTTGATCTTGACGAATGTAATCCTTTGCATTGCGTAATATAAAGTTCCCTTCTAGGTTCAGTCGATGCACGCCCTCAGACAGAACTGTATAAAGTACTCCTAAATTTATGTTATCGCTTTTTTCTGGTTTAAGATTGGAATTACGACGAACATACAAACCATCACCTAACAGTTCCGTTGCCTCTGGTAGGCGGTAGGTATGCTCGTAAGAAGCTTTCGTTTGAAGGTTTGGCATGATGAAATATGCCGCCGCGGCTCCATATCCTACATGCGTCCTATTCAATTCAGTCTGTTCGTATTGTGGGACAGTATTGGTTGAAACATCTTCAAAGGATTTTGCATTCAGATTATACAGTTTACTGAAAAGAGTCGAGGTAAATCGTGTGTAAGTAGTTTGCCAAGCTATCCCCAAATTCTGTTTCCGAAGGCCTTGGGGCATCAAAAAGGTGATGTTATCCGGGTTCTCCACGTCGCTTGATTTTCGTTGAAAGTCCGTTAATACATAATTTACTGAAAAGGCCTGATTATCATTTAGCGAATAGGCTAGATTGGCAGAAGCAAGGGCCTCTTTGTCCCTGTTTTTAAGTTGTGAACGAGAGCTCTCGGCCGAAGAGGATGGAATGGTCTGTTGCAACCAGTTAAACCGTAATCTAGTAGTATCGATAAAATGATTGTTTGTTATATTATACGCACCATACATCGTAAAATCCAGCCCTTCAAGGAACAGATCAGACTTTTTATATTTTATAGTTGGGATAACAGAATTGCTGCTAGAGGTTCTGGCACCAAAAACTTGTTCCATAGTTACTCCGGTCTGGATATCTTTATTATTACCGGCCAATATGGCACCAAAGAGAAGATGATCCGCGTAGGATTTACCTGAGATCCCAACATCTATTTGTGCTCCAATAGAACGATAACTATCGTGAAAGCGTTCAACCTCCTGTTCTGGTCCATCTTGAAGCGTTTGCCAGTCTATTGGTCTCACATTTACTTTATAATTGTTATCTGAATAGTTGTAAAAGGCATTTGTACGAATTGTAAAACCTGTTTTCCTGTCTGTAAATGCACCATTAATCCCAGCTTTGTGTGTGTTGAATGAACCATAGCCGTAGGATACATCCAGGTAATTTGCGTTCGCACGAGTAACAATGTTGACTGCTCCTCCTAAGGCATCGGCACCTAAACTTACCGGAAGAACACCTTTATAGATTTCAACACGTTCGGCCATTGTTGCCGGTAGATTATTTAAAGTCAAGGATGAACCAAAATTATCCATTGGAAGCCCATCGAGGAAAAACTTTACTTGTTTCCCACTAAAACCATTTAGCGAAAAACTAAAATTAGAACCCATTCCCCCATCTTCCCGGACACGAACTCCGGTTGATCTGTTCAATGCCTGATTTAAATCAATGGAAGAATTATACAATTGCTTCGCATCAATAACATTCACACTAAATGCTTGCTCTTTCACCTTTCTGATTTTAGTCTTACCCTCAACACGAACTTCTTCGACCTTGATTGGTTTAAGGGTATCAACTACAGTGGTATCGACTTTAGATTGTGCTATCGATTCAGCACAACTCAAAAACAATAAAGTAAAAATTGCCCCCTTAAGGCATTTTTTCTTCCGATTGTTCCATTTACAGTGCATTTTAATCACCTTTATTTAGAATTGGTATAAATTAAAATACAATAATAGATTAATTCTGCGGAATTTCAAAATTCGCTTTTTCTGATCTTATTGGTATTCGATTTGTTCCTTCAATTCTAAAAAAAATATTGCTCCTTATTTAAATGTCGATACAATCGTTTAATTTTTATTGTGCGTTGAACTTCTCTCATTTCCAGCGACACTTATAACTAACAGAATTGATTTTAATTTTCTCTTTTGAGAGTTTAAACTGGTTTTGCAGTTGTAAAATCACTGCATCTTTTCTTACTATCGACTCTTTGAATGGATTACTTGCCATAAGTACCCAAGTGTTAAGAAGCTATTATACCTGCTAAGTTGGTGTAGCCTGTTATATTAACTATTCTTTTATATGCTGGTTTTATCTTGTTATTGATAGAATTACCTTTACATAAATCAATTCAAAGTAAATTTCAATAATTGTCTGCGGTACATTAACAACATTAATTAATTGATTCCCACGCTCAGTTAAAGTAAATGTTAAAGGTAAAGCTCTTATTCTTTAAAAATTGACGATACTGTGTGATTATTTTGTGCCCATTAATTTCAGGCTACATGAGAATATTGAAAAAAGTATTCATCCACATTTAATTGGGATTGTTACTAGAACAGTTTTCTAATAGTTAAATTCGATTAATGAACTCTTTTATAGAAATTTGGTAGGGCTGGTTTCTTCCCTTTTTTGATGGCTTGTATATAAGGTGTGTAATCAGATCCATACCATTGGATATGATTCCTGAAACGATCTGTAAGACGCTGTTCTAATAGGTTATTAATTTCAAGTGCTTGATCTATTTTTCCTTCTTCCACGGATTTGTATATAAATAGCAAAGAGATTGAATAAAGATTGGAAATTAAGAGAAAATCAGACATGCCTCGATCAGATTCAAAGATATCAATGTATGAAGTGTAAGGCCTTAACAAGTAAGGGTCCGGGAATTCTGCATCAATTTTATCTAAGTAGCAGATGTCTAATTTGGTTAGGTGATTAAGGAATTGTTGGAAAGACTTTTTTAGTAGTAAATCCTTTTTAGACTTAATAGGCAGTACCCAAAGCCCAAGAAAATTAAGATTTTTCTTGAAAGCCTCATTATTGATCAGTTCGAAAGCATTGATCTCAAAGTGACAGTCATCTTTATTATTATTCAGCTGTCTGTCTTGCCACTTCATTATCATGCCATGTTGGACGTACTGCTTTACTAAGACTGAGCTCAATTCAATTTCTAAGATAATTTCGGTAAAAATTTTATTGTTATATTTTCTTGATTTCACATTTTTAACCCATAGCCACTTATACGTCTTTGCAGAATTTTCAAGCTCTTCTGATAAAAAATACCATCCTCCTGTAGCTATCATCTCTTTCTTGGCCATCTCTAAGAGCGCCTCTACCTTTAAGGGTAACTCATCTAATGATTTTTGAGATTTCAGGTATGTATTATATATTTTATCAGTCGGATTTTTTATATCCATTAAGAACCTAATTTGTGCTTGTCTAAGAGGCGTTACTTCTACATATAGTAAGGACGATAGTACGTGCACCTCAAAATCAGTATCTTTTTTCTTTATTTTTGGTAAATCGTTTTGTACCACAAATTCCCGTAAACGCAAGAGTTCGGCATCGTTAAGCCAGTCTTCAAATTCCTCAGGCAATCCATCTGTTATTCCTAGATCACCTTCTAAAAAAGCATTTAAAAATGCAAGATAAAAATCTTGCATTAGTAACCTGTTGTCGTGCTGTTGAGCCAGTTCTATCATATCAGCGATTAAGGTGACCATTGGTAGATCCACTTTCTCTTCACTAGCATTGACCCACTTGCCCGATTTTACCAAACGGTGCCAAAGTCGAGACCCGTACTCTGCAAGTATAAATCCTGAATCCTGATAGACCAGCTCACTATCCTGATCTAAACCTATATCTGTTTTTATCCAACCCGATTGTTCTAGATTTTCAAAATATTCAGGGTGCTTTTCAAAATCGGGATGCTCTTCGATAGGAAGTTTTTTGACAAAATCAATGCTTTGCAAGAAATGAAAACAACGTAGTATTGTGTAGCTTGTATCGAATTTGTTTTGAAATTGGTAAAGATTATAAACTATTTTACGTTTTTTGGTAATAGGAAGTCTGGTAATCTCAATTAATTGGACTGCGCTTTCAACTAAGTTTTCTATTGCATGATATGACATATTATTATAGAATCATTTATTGGGCTGTGTTCTACATTGCTCTCTATACTTATGGGCAGTCTAAAGTTAAGAAAAAATCAAAAAGGGCTCGATTTCCTATATCAATTAAATTAACGAACAGATTTATCAGAGTCATTAATTGTTTTTCTCTGTTTTATGGGAGTATTGATAAAAGAAGACAATACAGATAATAAATTTTGGAAAATTATAAAAAACCTGTCTTTTTGGAAGTAATTATTAATTGAATAGTTCCTATATAGGTGAAATAAAGGAAGGGAAGCCGCAAGAGATCAGGATATGACAATTGATAAAACCGTGCAATTAAAATCAGATCTCAAAGTAGATCAAGTTTTTCTACCTGATGAAGAACAAAGTCCGCAAATTAAGCAACAGCTTATCCAGAGATGGTACGCAGGAAATGAACCCACTGCAGATCAGCTTAAATCGTTAGATGAATATGTGAAAGGTCGGTATACCTAAGAACAGAATAAAGCATTATCGGATTATTATGGGAAAATGTCTAAAGAATTCACTGAAAAGAAATTGGAAGGCAAGGATCTGGTTGAATGGAAATTTCAACGATATTTGAAAGACTATCTCTCTACTGCAAAATCCTTAGACCGTAACATTGGTGAATTATTGGATTACTTAGACCAGAAAGAACTAACAGAGAATACAGTGGTGATATATGCCTCTGATCAAGAATTTTATCTCGGAGAACATGGTTGGTTTGATAAAAGATTTATTTATGAAGAATCTTTGAAAACTCCTTTTGTTATGCGATATCCAGGTCTGGTTGAACCGGGTTCAACATTTCAAAATCTTGTGCTAAATATTGATTGGGCACCGACACTTCTGGATTTGGCAGGATCAAGTATTCCAAACGATATCCAAGGATCTTCTTTTCTCCCCCTATTAGTAGATAAAAAAGACAGTTTTCCATGGCGAGAAGCTGGTTATTATCATTATTATGAATTTCCTCAACCTCATCATGAACATCCCCATTTTGGTATTCGTACTGAACGCTATAAACTTGTTCGTTTCTATAATAAGCAGAATAACTGGGAATTATATGATCTGAAGAATGGTCCTAACGAGCTGAGAAACATAATCAAAGATCCAGAATATGCTAGTCTTGAATGATCTGCGGGGCCAACTTAAGGAGTTAGTGCTGAAATATGAGGATGAAGAAGCTTGGTCAATAATCATGAATATCCTTAAGTTTTAAGGTATTTATATTCAATAGTATAAATGTGGATGATTAATAGCGTTATGGCAATCAATCTACACATATCGACTATCTTTTTGATGCCCTTTATCCAAGTGTTTTCTAATTGCCATTGGGCTAAAAATCCACAGAAGATAGCCGGGAAAAGCATAAGAAAGTCCCAGAAATAATTTTCCAATTTTTCTTTACATCACCTCTTGTGGCTTTCAAAGCTGATTTGATATCACTTTTATCAGCAACATGAATGGTATTTTTGATTTACGTATATGTCAGATTAGCCTCATGTTCGTTAGTCGTAATATCTCCCATTATTCAATTTGTTTAAAAAGCTATCCGTTTTTTTATGTTTCGGTAATAGTAACTGCCATCTTATCAATCAGGAAGTGACTTAGCCGGAAAAATATTCCCCACTCACTATTGATACAGAATATTTCCTTTATTGATCAGCATACGTACCGGTGATATTCTGGATACAGCTTCGGCGGAACAGGTTGCGCTTACCAGTACTATATCAGCATCATCGCCGGCTTTTGGCCATTGTCTAACACCATTGTCGTCCAATGGAAGCATATTTTTTGTAACAAACCTCAGGGTTCTGGAAAGATCAAATTCGGTATCCCAACCGTATAGGTCAGCAATCAGATTAGCCTTTTGCAGCATATTTCCCGTTCCGAAAGTGCTCCAATAGTCCTGTACATTATCATTTCCTACCAACACTTCTATACCGTGTTTTACCAGCGTGGGAATTGGCATTGCCATCTTATTACGGAAAGGGATGGCGGACACGATCCCCACTTTAGCTGCTGCTAATTTCTCCGAAATTTGCTGTGCTTCTTCTGGTGAAAGGTTTGCCAATGCAAAAGCATGGCTTACATAGGTCTTGCCTTGTAATTCTGGATTTTCGATAGCTTTCGCTATAAGGTACTCAATCGTAAGCATACCTTCTTTGCCACTGTCGTGCAAATGAATGTCGATTCCTTTATTATTGTCCAGGGCAAGCTGTATGGTGAAATCCAAAGCTTTTTCGATATTCTTGTCAATGCTGAAAGGATCCAGTCCGCCAATAAAAGCTACACTGTCTAACTGTGCGGCTTCTTTCATTAAAGGAGCTGAATCGGTATAATACAATCCGTGCTGCGGGAAAGCTACCAATTCTGCGTTAAATACATCTTTTTTGTTTTCTAATGCTTTTTGCAGATTTTCCAAAGAACGTAATCCTGAGGTCGTATCCACATTGAAATGTGTACGGGCAAAGGTGGTTCCGTAATTCTGTAGCAGGTCGATCAGTTTTCCCGCTCTTTCGGTCGAGGTTTTTAAAAGTTCAGGAATAATTTCTTGCTCGTAGGCAATCATATCGACAACGGTTCTCCGTTTAGGTGACAATGCCTGCCAGGGCAACCCATACAGCGTTTTGTCAAGATGCACGTGCATATCCTTAAAGGAAGGCAGCATGAGTAAGCCTTTAACATCAATGGCATCAGTCAGTTTTGGATCGTTGTCAGCTATCTGTACAATTTTTCCGTCCTTTATTTTAACACAGAATAGTTCCGTCTGTGTAGCGGTAATACCGGATTCTTCTTTGAAAAAACCGGTTTCCAATCGCACATTTTTTAAGGTGTATTGATTGTTTGTATGTTGTGAATTGCTCGTTTGCATAATATAATTCTTTAGGATTTGAGGATAGTAAATATTTTTGTAGCTTTCAAGTACACTTACTTTGTATTTCTATCTTACAATAGGGTAAGGAACCTTTGCTCAACATGGCCATCAGTTCTTCAATACTTTAGTCAGATAATAGGTGCCATGTCTTTTGGGTCTGTTTTCTAAAGTACCCAGTAACAGATAGCCCGAATTCCTCCCATTACAACACCCTTATCTTTTTTTTAAGTACAAAAAAACGGATTTTTGCCTCGTTGGACTCCAGATCAGGTACGGAATGCCTATTAAAATCGACAATGCCCCTGCTTAATATTTTTTATTCTCCTGCTCAGAGGATGTGGTAATTTGGATATCCATATTACAATAATTGATGACCACATTAAGCAATTTTTATTTTCTTGCCTGATGTTTACTTCCTTTTTTTACGATCTAATAATCGCAGCTATTTCTTTAAAACCTCTTTTCTCGGCATGTTGTAATGGTGTTATACCCTCATTATCGGGAATATCCATTCTGGCACCGGCATCTTTAAGAATCTGAACAATTTCCTGATACTTTTTGCTACCATCGCCCAAGACAATGGCTTCCATTAATCCCGTCCATCCCAAGCGATTCACATGATCTACAGGGTAATTTTTGGTATTTGCCAGTAATCTTACGGTTTCTACGTGTCCGCGTTCGCAGGCAGGAATAAGTGCCGAGCCGTTATAACGATTAAAGATGTCAAACCTAGCTCCGTTATCCAAAAACAGCTGTACTATTTCCGTTTGTCCACTGGCACCCGCAAACAAAAAGGGGGTGTCCAGATTATCTGCCTGCTGATTGACATCTGCACCGTGCTTCACCAGTAGTTTTATCATTTCAACATCTTTATTGTTGGTTGCAATGAGCAATAACGAACGCCTGCTGTTGTCGGCAGTATTTACACTTATACCGTCTTTAAGTGCTTTTTCTACAGCGGATATATCTTTCTTATTGATCGCGGTTAAAATACCCTGATTGTTCATGGTTTGAGTTTTTGAATCCACTGCTGGGGTCGAGTGGCATGAAGATGCTGTCACGAGCATTGCCAGCGCTAAAAATAAAATTTTCATAAGCCTCTATTTAATAAACAATGTTTCCTTTATGGATCAACGACCGTACGGGCGACATTCTTGAAACGGCTTCAGCCGAACAGCTTGCATCAATTAGTACCATATCGGCATCATCGCCTGTTTTCGGCCATTGCTGATTCCCTTTGTCATCCAGAGGTATAGGCCCAGCGGTTGCCAATTTTAACATTCGGGACAGCCCCAATTCGGTAACCTGTCCATATAATTGAGCTGCCAGATTGGCTTTTTGTAAAACACTTCCGCTTCCCATGGTACTCCAATAATCGACAATACTGTCATTGCCCGTCATTACGTTTACCCCCTGCTTTAAAAGTATGGGAATCGGCATCACCAAACCGCCAAAAGGAATGGTTGAAACAATGCCGACCCCGGCATTTGCCAATTGTTCTGCTATGGAATCCTGCTGGACCTTATCCAATGTGCCCAGCGCAAAGGCATGGCTGACAAAGGTTTTTCCTTTAAGAACAGGATTTTCGTTCACTTTAGCTATCAGGTATTCAATCGTATCAATACCCGATTTCCCTGATTCGTGCAGGTGGATATCAATTCCCTTGTTATGATCTAAAGCCAGTTGTACGGTGGTATCCATTGTCCGTTCGATGGAGCCGTCCACATTTGTGGGATCTAGACCGCCGATAAAATCAATATTCATTTTCGCAGCTTCTTTCATATAAGGAAGGGAATCGGTGTAATACAATCCATGTTGCGGAAAAGCCACCAGTTCGGCACCGAAACTGGCTTTTTTGTTTGCCAAAGCTATCTCTAAATTCTTTAAAGAATCTAATTTAGAAGTCGGTTCAATATTCACGTGACTACGGGCGTACCCGCTTCCGTAGGATTGCAATAATTCAATTAATTTTTCTGCTTTATAGGTTGATGTTTTCAACATCTCAGGCAGTACCTTTTGTTCTAGGGCAATCATCCCTTTTATACCACCGGCACGACGTACTGCCCTCCATTTATCGGCGTACAGGGTTTTATCCAAGTGGATGTGCATGTCCTTAAACGAAGGGAGCATCAACAGACCTTTTGCATCTAGAACATTTGCATTGGGTTGATTTTTATCTATTTTTTTGATTTTACCGTCGGCAATTTCTACCGTAAAAAGTTCGGTTTTAGTTCTGATTACTTCATCCTTTTCATATTCAAAACCCGTTTCTAACCGAACATTTTTTAAGGTATAATTGCTTTTGTTAATTGGCGTTTGGAAAGGCTTATTTTCTTTTTTCCTCGGTTCATCTGAAGCTGCATATAGCAGGCTTGGTACAAATGTTAACCCGGCAAGCCCTAAGGCTGAATTTTTCAAAAAGTCCTTACGTGATATATCGTTCATACTTATATTCTTTATTTCAACTATTACAAAATACGTTATATGAAGTGGATTAGGGTGTTGTAAAAAGGGAATCTATTAGCAAAATTTATCACTTTTGAAAAAAGGGGCCAACGGAAAACCAATTGTTTACAGTTTTTCTCGAAATTCAGTTGGGGTCATTCCGGTTTGCATTTTAAAGAAATGGGCAAAATAGGATTGATCGGCAAATCCCAGTTCAAAAGTAATTTCTTTGACCGTTAGGTTTCCCTTCTGCAATAGTCTTTTAGCTTCGGTACTTAAACGCTGATGGATCAACTGAGTGGCTGGTACTTTTAAATGTTTTTTGCAGATGATATTAAGATAATTGGCGGTAATGTTCAATTTTTCAGCATAAAAGGAAACGGTATGTTTTTCTCTGTAAAATTCGTCTATTAACGTATTATACCGTGCCAGCTTAGGGTTGGATTGATAGACTTTAAATTCGGTAAAAAGATGTTCTGCCGCTTTGCTCACAATGGCAGCAATAACTGCTGTTCTTGCATAGATCAGTTGTACCAAAGGGTCGTCGGTGCTCAATTCATTCTTGATTCCGTCAAGCTCTTGCATGAACAAAGCAAACGCCTGGTCAGTCAATTTAATTACCGGATGGTTCTGATAATTGGTAAAGGAAAAACGAAAAAATGGAGCAAACTGTTCAAAGAACGCTCTTTCGGCCATCAGTTGGTAACCGACTGTACCTTCTTTAATATCCCATTTATGCAGTTGTCCCGGGAACAGCACATGTACCTCCTGGTTTCCTACGGGATAGTCAATAGAATCTATATTATGTATTCCTGAAGCACGCTCAAAGAGAATGATTGTAAAAAAATCGTGAGTATGTGGCTTGTCGATCTTTCGCTTGCCATGCAGTTCATGAAACAACAGGTCATCTCGTCCGGCAAGCTGTCCCTCGCGGAACATTTGCAGATCAATATTGGGTGCCCAATTTCGAGATATGGATTTTTGTACGGCCAATTAAACGTGTTGTTATGATTAGTGAAATTTATAAATAAAAACCGAATTAAATGAGAACTTCGCAGTTAATTCGATTTTTGAAAGTTATTATTTTTGATAAAGGGCATCCCCGATATGCTTTTCCCTAGCCAGCCAGTTAGTTAAGGAGCGTTTGCACCATCTTCCCTGCCTCGGTCAGGGAATGTTCTACCGTAATAGATTTAGTATTGATAACTGTCTGGGAGATCAATTGGTTCATCTTCATGTCCTGTAATTCTTTGGACTGCATTTTTGCGGCGATGCCCTCAACGACGCGTAACAGATCCATAAAACCCATTTTATCATTGAGTAATAGCGTGCTCTGGATGTTACATTAGTGGTCAGTGTGTTGATTGTCAGTATTAAATGTCCATGCAACAATTGATAGAATTGACGCTAATCTGAGATTATTTGGAAAGGTCCTTCCCTTTCCTTTTTGTCTGAAAATATCAATAGTTTGAATATGCAAAATCACAAGAATAAAAGGTCATAAATGGTATTAATGAAGAATATTGAGAAAAGTATCAGATAATGGACACTAATCAATTGCTCATTTCTTGTCTTAAGTGTTTAAGTTTTATAACTACACTCAATCTTCAGCTATTTTTTGGGTATTACCAAATGTCTGGTGGAAGGATTAGATAATAATCGATCCATTTCGCTGAAGGTGATGTCCTCAATTTCTTTCTTGATCTGCAGAAATATATTTTGGATGGTTTTTTCTTCGATTTTGCTTAAAATTTTTGTCTCCTGATAATTTACTTCTCTTGGGAAATTTTGTTATGATCATTGATAATCTGAGCGTGAAAAGCTTTCAAAGAGGGGGGCGTTTGTGGATCATGGCAACCATACCCACAAATTCGCCAAAGGAAAGGGTCGATGTGGTGGAAGAGGGATCGCCATTTCGAATTGCTGAGAAAGACTGACTGAAGTATCGCTGCTGTTTATTGAGAGGCTTTCCATATCCTGCATGATTTTTCCAAATCGTTCAAAAAGTTGTTTTGCTGTTTCTTCAGAAACCTGCCCATTTATGATATTTCCTAGGATATTCATGATCACATCCTCTTGGTCCCGTCCATAGTCCTTCTGAAGCTGAGAAATATCTTGAACATATAATCAAGTGGACACTCGGTTACTTCTGGCTGTTGCAATTAAACTATCGATGTCGTTGAGATAAAGGGTGGGGAATTCATCAAATATCAAACTGCATTTTCCCATTCCTTTCCTATTTACCTGTTTTATCTTCTTAGGAAAGAAAAGTACGCAGTAGGTTATGGCTTCTCACATAAAAGGAGCTGAGTTTTTGAATGATGATAATCCGACAATACGGGTTTTTTCTACTGGAGAAATTTTTATTTATAGAACTCCATGGAGTGGTAAAGCGCACTGCTATAAAATAAGAAAGTTCCACTGGCAGGAATAGCACGATTACAACAAGGTCTCAAAAACAACTTTAATTGGAAGGTGAGAAGCGAAGCTTTAGTTGCAGTTCTTCCAAGCAATTCTGCTATTCGGTGGGATAGCTCCTGTTTTCTCAAATGGTTAGTATTCTAGAATCCATTATCAATCATGTATCAGTAGCTCACCTGGAATGCTTTCCAAACCGTGATGCTGCCGAATTGAACTTTTTAAATTTTAAGGAATGAAGAATGCAAAATGCTGATGGGTAAGGACATTAATTCTAAATGGATATTTTTTGGTAACCTTTTATCTTTTTATCTTTGATAAAATTCGGTTATCATCCTCTTTAAGGACCTTGTTTATCTGCTTTGACCTTTTGTTTCCTAAAGACTTGGAACCTCTTTATCTCAACAAAGGGCTTTTGTTCTTTACCGGACACTAGGGAATTTTTTTATAAATGTCTTATTTCCATGAATATTTGTTAAAAAACTCCTAGTGGAATAAAAAAACATTTCAGCTAGAGTAGTAAAGTAAATGCAAGCTGTAATAAACCATTGCCTTTACCATATACAAGGACACAATTTAGAATTTTAATCAGATGAACTTAGTTTTTCAGTATTAAAAAATGCGACGATTCATCGAAATCATAAATATTCTATTGTATCTACAAGAGCTAAGTGGGAAGCAGGAAACCTTTTGATTTGAATCTTTTCAGTAGGTTGGTTTTGTATTGCTACATTGTACCCCATTTTGTTTCATCGAGGAAAGTTTTGAATAGGGAAAATTAATTTTCTCAATCCTTAGATACTACTAACTAAAATTGTTTAATTTTATTGAAACAAAAATGCGTTTTGGATAGAAAAATCGAACAAATTGATCAATGGATCGAGTTATATGCACAAAAACTCTACAATAGAGCTTCCTATCTGCTAAACAACCCATCAGATGCACAAGACATTGTACAAGATGTTTTTTTGATAGCACATGAAAAACGCACGACTTTCCAAGGTAACAGCACGCCACTCACTTGGTTAATGAGCATTCTTCATAACAAGGTCTCAGATTGGTATCGACAGAAATATAAAAAGGGCATACAAGTAGATTTAGACTCATTTTTTGATCATGACAACTTTTGGAGAGATCATGAGGGTGTTTTGCTTGATTGGACTTTTTATGAACAAATGGAAAACGAAACATTTGAGGAGTATTTAGATCGCTGTATGGAAAAATTACCTGCTCGTTGGTTGATCTTGGTCAAACTTACCTACCTCCAAGAAAAAAAATCTCAAGATATCTGTCAGGAAATGAATATCTCTAAGACCAATTACTGGAAGATGCTTCAGCGCAGTCGTTTGCAATTGAGAGAATGCCTAGAAGAAAATAAAAAATAAGCATGAATAGAACCGCAACAAAAATTATTCAATTCTTTATTATGAATTGTCGCGATGCAACATGTGAGATTGAAAAAGAATTGCAAGGCACAATCAGTCCCCTGCAAAAAATTCGACTAAAAGCCCATTTATTTTTATGTAAATGGTGCAGCATATACTATCGAAAGGTACTATTGATTCATTCTAATTTAAAGAATTTTATCAATAAGAAGGCGGAAAATACACACGAAAACCCATTGAACATCAACGGGTTAAAACGTTTTATCAAAAATAAAATTAAAAATAATCAATCTTAATTGTCAGGATCGTCTACTAACAGCGACTATAATGGTGTAACCTATAGAACGGTTGCATGGAAAATTCCTCAAATTAGGCGCAGCTATCATGTTTATAGCCGGCAAGAATTAAATCAAAAAGATTAATCTTGGAAAGGCCTGCCTGGAGCACCTATTGAGAGAACCTGAAATAGTACTGGATTATTAAATTTTATAAAATGAAAAATGTTTTTTTGAAGCCTTTAATGGCTGTAACAGCAGCTACGTTGGCAATTAGTTGTAGTAATGATGACGATATGTCTCAACAACAAGACGGAACTTTTACAGTAGAAAATGTTGTCCAAGTAAAAGATTTTGTTCAGAGTGGGACTTTCAAAGGTCAAGGAAATCCTCCTGTTGTTTTTCCCGGACAATCTGTTTCCATTAAATTTAACGCAGCAAAAGGACAGCGATTTGCTTTTGCTACAATGTATGGAGCATCAAAAGATTGGTTTTTTGCACCCGAAAATCCAGGGTTGAAATTGTATAATGATGATGGATCCCCGATTACCGGAAATGTATCCTCCCAGATTAAATTATGGGACAATGGAACCAAACAAAATACCACTGGAGATTCGGAGTCCAAATCAATCAGCGAAGTCCCTGGTATTGATGCTTCCTCTCTTGTTCATTTGAATTTATCCTACCAAGAAGATAAATCAGAATTTACATTGACCATCCAGAACACATCTGGGGGTAGTGATAATGAGACTCCCCTATCACCAGGCGTATGGGCTGTGTCTAATACCTTGGGCGGTGAATTGTTAAATACATCTCCATTTTATGCGGCAGGTGAAATGAGCAATCCAGAGGTAACAGCGTTAGCCGAAACAGGAAACAATGAGCCAGCAGCGATGAAAACTGAAACCAACACAGGTATTATCACAGGAATCTCACCAGTTGTGGTCGTGGTATACAGTGGTGAGCAAAACCCAATTTTCAAGATGGGGGACACAGATATGGGTAACGGTCTTAAAGCTGTAGCCCAAACGGGTGACTTCTCCCAGCTAAAAACTTCGTTAATGGCCACCAGCACCGTAAAAAATGTATATGTATTGGGAAATGCACCTATTGGACCCGGAGCGAAAGAGATGAGTATAATCCAAGGACAACCAGGAGATAAAGTAGCCTTCGTAACCATGTTTGGTTATTCAAATGATTGGTTCTACGCTAACAGTGAGCCACTTATGTTTGGGTCAAAAGGAGATTTAACCTCCAAGACAGAGCTCTATGATAATGGTACAGCCATTGATCAATTCCCTGGCGCAGGTAATGCCCAGGCACTATTCGGTGGAACTCCAATCGCTCAAGATAAATCTATAGAAGTGGTTGAAAATGAATTTCCTGTACCAGCCAAAGAGCAAGTACTTAAAATTACTTTACAATAACAGGTCAATTTTATTGGCAGAAAAACATTTTCTGCCAATATTCTATACGCTAACTAAATATAGTATTATTAAAATGAAACGTATCTTCCTCCTTCTTTTGGTATTACATGGGATATTTTTTACTAAAGCGCAAATAGGCATTCCCAATCAAACATATCCTGAAAATGCAGAAGATATTAGTCCACTTTTAATTGGCGAAAAAATTGATGATATAACTTTGTCTGACCTAAATAATAAAAATATCAAATTGAAAGAATTATTCTCAGACAAGCCTACCATTTTAGTTTTTTATCGTGGCGGTTGGTGTCCTTATTGTAATCACCAATTATCCGGTCTTCAGGAGATTGAATCCCAATTGAAAACTACCGGGTATCAGCTAGTGGCCATCAGCACAGATAAACCTGAAAATCTTAAATCAAGTATAGATAAACAAAAGTTGAGATATGAATTGTTGTCAGATGCAAATTTAGAGCTGGCAAAATCCATGGGAATTGCGTACAAGGCACCTCAGGTTTATCATAAATTTTTACCTGAAAGTACTGGCGGAATGAACAAAGACTTACTTCTACCGGTTCCGTCGGTATTTATTCTTAATAAAGAAGGAGAAATCAGGTTTGAATACATCGAGCCTAACTTTAAAGAACGTATTTCTGCCTCCCTGTTGCTGGCAGTAGCGGAGACTATTTATGATTCTCTCTAACTCAATATTTTATCTTATAGAAATTTAGTGTGCTCGTTTGGGTTAGTGTAAAAACAATGTTAATCTTTCCTCAAGCCAGCAGTAGGTATTACTACTGTTAATAGATATGGGAGAAATTTTCTCATGGTCAACTCTCGTTGTTTTTACCTAAATCTACGCGTATAGGATTGATGGACCCCTTTTCCGGACGATTAGTTTCTGGCATGTCTAACGTACTTCCGTCCCGCACCGCTGTAAAGCTAGGAGATAGTAGCTCTATTCCTGCCTGATGAAAAACCTCTAGTATATTTTTATGTAACTCTGAATAAATAAGGGATTGCTTGTGAGGAAACTTGGTATAGGCATTTATTTGATAGCGAACATAGAAGTCTTCAAGACTCGACTGTAATACAAAAGGAGACAACGTCATATCCAGAAGTTCAGTCCTGCGACAGGCATTGATGGCAAGTTCGTGAACTCGCTGCCATGCAATTTCATAAGCTAAGGTGATATCAGTATGGATAATCAATGGAAATTCCTCATTCTCGACGCTATAATTGATGGTATGACTATTCATAATCTGGGAATTGGGAATTGAAATGATCTCGTTCTTTACAGTTCTTACCTTGGTAGCTAAGAGGGATTTTTCAACAATATCACCTGAAACCTCTCCGATCTTGATACGGTCTCCAATAGCAAAAGATCGCATATAAGTAATCATCAAACCCGAAACAATATTTCCTAGTGCTCCGGCTGAACTAAATGTGACTATAACTCCAAGGAAAACCGAAACACCTTTGAATATTGGCGAATCAGATCCAGGGAAATAAGGGAAAATCACAATTAATAAAAACATCATCAATAAGGCTCTGGCTATCTCATAAGTTGGCTTTGCCCATTCCTTATAAAATCCATTGATTTGGATATTCCCGACTTCAATTTCTTGAGCAACATATTTAAGTGCCCTCAAAAAATATTTAAAAACAAATGTAATAACAATTATAGTTGCCAGATCTGGGAGATAATCGAGGACAGCTCTTGCGATATTTTTTAATGGATTTATAAAATAACCAAACAGCATATTGGCATAGCCTTCAGTTCCAGGAAATTGGTTCAAAATAATGGGTAATGCCAGATAAATAGAGGTAAAAAACAGGACCCATTGAAAGAAATCAAGGATAAACCAAATAAACTTTCTTTGCTTTTGAGGGGACACCAGTACCACCTCCTTGATTCTTAGTCCGGTCAAATATTTCTTATTCGAACTACGAATCTTAAGCTTTATCCATCTGTTACTTCGACGAATCACGTAAATAATCAAAATGACGACCATTATAATCAAACAGGATAATAATATTCCAGTAATATATCTCTGCAGACTCGTTTCTTTCCGATATTTTTCTATTCCCTGCATGATAGCCTTAGAATATTTTTGTGCCAACTCTTCTTTTGTTGTATTTGCCCACATAGCATCTAGATCATTGATACTTACAACCATGTGATCCTGCCAAAAAATGATCCACTCCTCTTCATTCTCTAAGGCTTTTAGTGAATCCGTCTGGAATCCAGGTTGATCTGCTAAAAGTTTGACCCGAGACTCAATAGCGCTTGCTCGTTCCTTCTTTGAATAAGATCCGACCTGGTTATAGATTACAAATAATGTATCTTGAAAGGGAGCCACTGGCACACCGGCATTTAATTGTCTAAGAGAGTCTATTTTTTGCTTTTTTCGATTAAATAAAATAGAATCCCTGCTTCTTAAGAATCTAATTTCACTTTGTAGTTTCTCTTTTTCCTTACGGTCGCTAATTTGTATATTAAGCAGTTGAGTCTCCAGAACACCCCTTTTTAAAGAATCCTCTTTCTGTTGTTCAATAATCCTTCGTATTCCCTTTTGATGCTGATTTATTAAGACACTATCCGAGGTAATTGTGGAGTCAACAAGTTGCTGTCCATATACCATAGTTTGAACAAAAATAAAAGGAAGAAAAAAGGCTATCTTAAAAAATCTCATAAAATCTTTTTTGTAGGTTTTTAGCTTGTTTAAAGGAGCATTACGTTCTCAATATACAAAAAATATGAGTATTTAATCATCACTAATAATCACCAGCTCAGGTGCAAAAGTAACTCCATGGAAAAGATAAATTGCTTGCTTTGGACAGCTTTGATCCACGCTGCCAACTAACTTGTTTAAAGCATATCCCATTTGTTGATCACGCGCTATGAAAGGATTTTACATCTTTTCCTATAAATCAATGATGATTTCGAAGTTTTCTTTTAAGATTTTAAAAGAGAAAAAGGAATTGATTATACCATCATTGAAGAGAAACAGATCAGTTGTAAACAAGAGTGTTTTAATCTCATATATGGAATCGTGAATCCAAGATTATACAATATAAGAATAAATCGATCGTTATTGACAATTTTAATATTATACACTTGTTTAAAGCTTTTCAACCTGCATTTTTAGGAAAATCAAGCTAGAGAAACTATTCCCAGATCGGTTAATTAGAACTGGAAGATAAGTTTTGGATAATAAGGGTGTTGGGTGACTGACCACCAGCAGGAAGGAAACTTCAACTCTTCCCTTTGTGTCGTCTGAACCTACCATTTTTTTTTAATACCAGTTTAATAGAATAAGAAAGAAATGTATATGAAAATAATCAAACCAAGGTTTCCTTCAGGACAATTAAAGGTTTATAGTTTCGTTAATGTTGGGCTCTTTTTTACTAAAAGATTTTTGCGGGATCACTCAATCTCCAGCTATTTTTTTGGTATTACCAAATGTCTGGTGGAGGGATTAGATAATAATCGATCCATTTCGCTAAAGGTAATATCCTGGATTTCTTTCTTTATATGAAGATACATGCTTTGTATTGTCTTCTCATCGATCTTGCTTAAAAGTAGGGTCTCTTGGTAGCTTTCCTGCTCGTTGGCAATCTGCCTATGATCATTAATAATTTGTGAATGGAAGACTTTTAGTGGAATTCGAGTTTCGGGATCATCAGCAACCATGCCTACGAATTCACCAGAGGAAAGGGTTGATATAGTAGAAGATGGAACAGCCATTTCGAGTTGTTGAGAAAGGCTAACTGAAGTATCATTGCTATTAATGGAGAGACTTTCCCTGTCCTGCATGATTTTCCCAAAACGCTCAGAGAGCTGTTTTGCTGTTTCCCCAGAAACCTGCCCACTGATGATATTTCCAACAATATTCATGA
The DNA here is from genome assembly GCA_040394615.1 of Sphingobacterium mizutaii. Taxonomy (GTDB): domain Bacteria; phylum Bacteroidota; class Bacteroidia; order Sphingobacteriales; family Sphingobacteriaceae; genus Sphingobacterium; species Sphingobacterium mizutaii_A. Next base: position 14,198 of record JBEBRZ010000026.1, on the reverse strand, counting down.
TTACATCCGCTTGGTCCCGTCCATAGTCCTTACGAAGTTGTGAAATATCCTGTACACATAAACAGGTGGAAACTCGGTTACTTCTGGCCGTTGCAATCAAACTATCGATGTTGTTGAGATAGATGGTAGGGAATTCATCGAATATCAGACTGCATTTTTCCATTCCTTTTTTGTTAACCTGTTTTATTAACCGGTTTACATATAGCGAGAGTACTGCACCATATACCAGAATCTTCTGTGGATTATTGCCCATGCAGACAATTTTTGGGGATTTTGGGTTATTGATGTCCAGGGTGAAATCATTTCCTGATAAGACATAATATAACTGTGGTGATGATAATCTGGCAAGGGCGATCTTTGCTGAGGCAACCTGGCCCTCGAGTTGTTCCATGACGTTATTGAGATAAGCATTCACAAAGGGGTTGATCAGGACCTGTATTTCTTCCTGACTTCGAAGGAGGGAAAATAACCGGTCATAATCCTGTTGCATTAGCTCGATGACATGAGGAAGAGTACAGTATTCTCCATTTTTATACCGCCTGAGATACCATATGACCCCGGTTAATAGATTAATAGCGGATTCAACAAAGAAATCTCCCTGTCGCTTGATCCATTCTCTGTTTAGACCCAAAAGAATTGTGCGGGCAGATTCCGCTGCATCAGTAATATCGTTCATGGCCGATGGCTCCAAAGGATTGCATCTATGGGTCCTCCCAAGGTCATCGAAGTCGATTCGAAAAAATTGGGTGTTTACTCCGGTTGACTTACCGTATTTCTTCCAATGATAATAAGCAATTTTAGATAGATCGTCATATTTAAAGTCATACACCAGCATGGTAAATCCTTTGCGGATATGCTGAGAGATAACATGACGTATCACAAAATAAGATTTTCCCGATCCTGGATTCCCCAGAACTAGCAAAGCTCTGAAAGGGTTGGTTATATTGATCCATCCCTTTCGTATTTCATCTCGAAGCCTGTACCTGAAAGGTAGATTGATGGAATATTGATTTTCAATTAACTCTTCCTGTTGGGGAAATGTCTGGTTGCGAAGGTTAAATATATCATCTCCCTGGAGCTTTTGATAGATGATTCTGGCAAGAATGGCCATGCCTTTAACCAAAAAAAGAAACCCTGAAATACAGGTCATGATATATAAGAGCAGACAGATGGAAGGTCGGAGCGGTATTAACAAGACAAAAGAGCTCATAAAAAAAAGGAATATACCCCAGATCAGATAAGGAAAGGCGCCCGAAAACTGGAATTTCTTGTCTTTTTTTCCTCGATTGCCAAGCATGGAAAGAATTAGAAATACGAGCGAATAGATCTTGATCAGATGAAAGGTAGACAACAAACCTGTTTTTTGGATGGCGATCAAAAGCCGATCGATAAATAACCAGGAATATCCCCAAATTTTAAAATATGGATATCCAATAGTATAAATATGAATGATTAGTAGCGTAATGGCAATCAGTCTACACATGTCGGCTATCTTTTTCAGAGCCTGTGCATTTTCTGTATTATTCATTGAACGGATGGTTTTAAAAATTCTGTAGAATATTCCTGCCTGCGATCTTTTTTTCTTTTCGTGCTAAGGGTAGAATTTCCTCATTGTTTCTTTTGTTTTCCAAAAGCTTTTGTACGGAAAAATCAAGACCTAATTTTTCCTCTCTCATGACGCAGCGTTGTATATGATCCAGAAATACTATTTTTTCAGGTTCCTTACTGTTCATTTTTAATTTGATAAGTTCTATTCCCTGCTGTTGAAGACTCCGTTGCAGTTCTTTTTCAGATGAATTTTCGGAAATCTCTAAATGTTTGAGTATTGTCCTGATTCGGGCTAGAGAAGTTAAATCTATTGCATCGTTTTTCCTGAAAATCTTTTTAAGGTTCGATAAGGATGATGTGCTATTTACAAGTCTTGATTTAATACCCATACTTGCCATTTGTTTTCGCTCATCAAGGAGATAATATAGAATTTCCGGTGTTCGATTTTTGTGATTCTCTGCTTGGGGTATTGCCCTGATATTGTAGCATTGTAACAGGGCGTTCCATTCTGTAAGATTGGCAAATCTGTACCTATCCTGTAAAAAATGAGTAATCTGGTCTAAGCTTTTTATGACCGCGTCTTCTCTGTGTACCGGAATATGTATTGAATTATAAGTCGCTTGACCTCGATGGAAGCTTTTATTAGCAGGAACAATTCCATAGGAAGTCTCAATCATCCTACACGCGGAATAGGATAAATTCATCTGTAAATAGTATGTCTTGATTTGTTTCCCATTCGAAAGAATATTCGGAGAAATCACATGCAAATGCGGATGGTGCGTGTCGTAGTGTCTGTAGACTAGAAAGGGTTGAGCTCCAAAACCAATAAGCTCCATATACCGCTTGACAATTTTACAGAATTCATGGTTTGTTAACCGATTGTCAAACGGATGGAAACCTAAGATAGCATGTAAGCAAGATACGTTTACATTTGCATTTAATGAGCACCTTTGTTTTAAATAGGAGAGTTTCTGATCAACTGTCAAACCCTCGGCATCCAGGGGCGTGTTACAGGCTAGTAGGCACTCTGCAATACCCAATTGGACCTTCCGTTCATTGTACAGAATTCTTCTTCCTATATCCCGAACATCGTGGATTATTCCAACCATAATGTTAATAATTTTTTCACAAGACGGGAAAATTCTTGCATGTGTTTATCAATAAGTTCATGAACTCGCTTATTATCTTTTATTTGGTTCGGAGATGAAGACGTAGTTGATTCTTGCGTTTTTTCATTTATACTTTCCAGCGTCATTCGTATTTTAGAAATCTCTTCAAGGATATCATCTTGAGAACGGTTACGGATCGTGCTTACTATTTTTTGGGAATAAAGTCTCTTTCTTAAATAAAAGGACATACTAGGACATGTTGAATTTTCTTGAGCCTGCTTTAGTTCATTGTAGTCCTGTTGGCTCACGAAGATGTTTACTCGTTTATTTAGGAATACTTTTTCTTTTCTCATTTTTTCTTTTTTTTGTTATAAAACCGAAAGGCTCCTATTTACTGATCCGCCTGCCTGGAGTATCTACCCTTATCTTTCCAATATTTACAGCCCAGTCATTCAGGTCTTTATGGTTGTTGTAGATATTGCTTTCATCCTTATATTTATTACTTAAGGAAAGTGCATACCTAGTCACATCCATACCCGTCCGATCCCTGTCCAGATAGAGCGAAACGTTTTGATGACATTCCATAATGGGTCTTGCTCGCTCAAAAAAGGCTACCGAGTTGAGTACCAGAAAATCCATCTTTTTCTCATCAATATCTCTATGTAGTGTCCGAAAAGTTAAAAAATCCATAAACCCCTCGAATACAGCAATCTGTTGGTTTTGATTTTCCCGGGTTGTCAGGTCCTTTGGAGAACTGCTCGCCTTGAAATAAGGGGTTCGGATCTCAAAGCCACCCGAATTATTTGGAAATCCGATACCAAAATAAGTTTTCTCTCCTATCGCATATTTCACTTCACGGCAATATTCATCAGCAATACTGACTGAAATCCTTCTGTCCTGCAAGTAATGCATCAAAATGTCTGATCTGAGGGACTGATTCTCAATTATCTTGAGCTTATTTTCTGGTTGATATAATTCTTGAGGATAAGCCTGTTGATGGCGAGCGATGATTGGGCCATTTTCCCTGAAACCAGCTATGAATTCAGCAATACTGCACCCTTGATAGATAATGGCAAAATCAATAAGATTGCCCCCTTTTCCCATCCCGTAATCATACCATCTGTTGATTTTTCTGTTGACCTTAAAGGAAGGAACCTTTTCTCCTCTAAAAGGAGATAAATACCAAAAATCATTGTTCCTGATTTTAGATGGTTCGTAGCCTATATTAGAAAGGTAGTTAACTAAATCCATCTCACGAATCTCCTCGAGGGTAATATCTTGATTATTAGGCTCCATATTCACATTGTTTTTCGTCTATATCACTAGGTTTTGGGCTAAATATAGGAGCTCCACAAACATTAAAATAGACCCTGTTAAAAATAACCATAGGGTCTGATTAGCTTACTGTCTTTCGGTAGAACTGAGGAGTCAGGGGAATTGACAAAACAACCTTGCTTTTACAATAGATCAAGTTGCGTTTGTCTGATCGATTAGATGAAGTACTTTATATAAGGTTAGATTATATCTGGTAATTCATTAGTGGGTTTGGTGAAAGATTCCTAACAAAAGAAGAGAATATGTTTTTTTGGATGAAGTTCAGAAGTCTTCTCTCTCTTTAATAACACACAGCCTTTAATCTATTACTTTATTGATTTGTTTTTCAGTAATATTAAGCTCATTCAATAAGTTAAGAAGTGTTAATGATTTGCTAAAAGCATTAAATCGTGTTATTTTTGTTACTCATAATTTAGGTTAATAATTGGTTAGTAAGACATTCTCGACCTCCCCGGTCGGGAATGTTTTTTTTATTCTCCCAATTGGTCATAAAGTTTTTTAGAACATCAAATCCCCCGCTTTTTCTCATCTGAAAATTATCCAGCAAACAATAAAATGCTTAACCGATCTATTGCGTTTATGGAGGGTAGCATGGACTAAAACAGTTACAGCGGCTCTCTGGCCGCGCCGCGCCCAATGTATCCAGTTGAAAGAAGTTACAACGTATGTATTAGTTTATTTTGGTGTTGTAAATCAAGTGCGTGGTTTTACCTTTTTCAGAATAGCTGATTTAATAGTCGGTAAGCGGTACCTTATAAATGCTCCGTTATTATTTTCCCTGAAGAAAAAATGAAATGCTTATCAGCGGTATTTCTAGCTTGGGAATTAGGTAACTGATAAGGCTGGATAAGGTGGAAAACATAGAAATTTAAGTCGCGTTACGTCTAGAAATAGAAAATTCATAGACGTAACATGACAGCAAGTTTAAATTATTATAAACCGATTTGAACACCTAAGTTGATTACACGTTGATTTTGATAGGCATCTCCAGCAGTGTTGGAAGTAACCTCAGGATCCTGTTGGTACAAAGAATAATTAGTCCAGGTAAACAAATTGTATCCACTTAAGTAGAAACGGGCATTGTTTATTTTCAATGGCAACCATTTATCAGGTAATTGATAACCCAATTCAACAGTCTTCAAACGAAGGTACGTAGCATCGATTAACCAGAAATCCGACATATAGGTTGAAGGACTGTTAATTGTTGTTGGGTTGGTGGTCAGACGGGGGAATTTTGCAGAATTTGCTGTAGAAGGTGTCCAACGTTCTTGGTGAATCGGTTGGAACTGACTCTGAAAGGGCTCAATACCAGCGCCCTGAACAGAGAAGCTATAACCCGTAGTTCCTTGAAATAACACATTGAAACTAAATCCTCTGTAGTTACCACCTAGTGTCAGGCCAAAGCTGGTGTTTGGCACATTCGGTCTTCCGATATAAGTACGGTCGAAATCATCGATCAGTCCATCGCCATTTAAGTCCTTATAACGTAGATCCCCAGGCTGTACTTGATACCCTCCAGATGGTTTGGCACTCAGATCAATATTCTCATCAGTGTAAAATCCATCGAACTTATAACCTAAAGGTTGATTGATTTGTTGACCGGTCAATTGCAACCATGGGAAAGCAGGAGAGGGTTCATCTTGGAATAATACTTTGTTCTTGAAATGAGTCAATACCCCCTTTATATTATAGTTGAATTCGCCTATATGATCGTTGTAGTTCAATTCTAATTCCGCCCCATGATTCCTTACACGTGCAATATTCGCCGGTGATACTCCAACCCCGATATTCAACAATAAGGATTGCGAGGTTACCAATTGATCATAGCGGATATTATTGAAATAATCGATGGTCAAAGCGAATTTATTGTCCAAAAGGCTCATGTCAAATCCAACATCGAAGGACTTTTGCTTTTCCCAGGTTACATTGCTGTTTCCAAGGTTTCCCTCAAAAATGATTCCTGCACTTTGATGGGTCTCCCCGAAAGAATAGGCTCCACCTTCATTATAGACCTGTTGGAATAAATAACGGTCGCCTGCTACTTTGTCCGAACCTACGATGCCGTACGAAGCACGTATTTTGAACAATTCAACAAAATCAAATTTCTCCTTGAAGAAATCCTCTTTGGCGAGATTATATCCTACAGATGCAGCAGGAAAGAAACCATAGCGTTTGTTGGCCTGGAAACGGTCTGAACCGTTGTAAGCTGCCGTTAAATCGACCAGATATTTCTCCTTATAGTCGTATCCCGTACGAAAGGTAAAGCCTTCAAAATTCTGTGGAATCCAGTTGGTTTTCTTATCTCCTTTGGTCTTATATGATTCACGGTTGTACAACAATAGAGAATTAACATTGTGATCGCCAAAAGACTTGGCATAACTGAAATTAGCCTGCACATTGACTCTGCTGTTGTAATCTCCTTGATAAGCTCTCAAAGTATAGTTATCCAATACATAAGGAGCACCACCTTTTAACTGATAGGCACCTGACTGTGGAAAGTATTTGAATACCGGAATATTATCCCTTCCTTGTTCCCTACCATTGGATTCAATGCTGGCATAGGCCACACGTGTGGAAAAAGATAAACCCTGCAATAAGGCATTCAGGTCTTGGGTACCCCCAAAGAGAATATTGATGTCGTTCCGTCGATCCAAATTGTAACCCGAAGCCGCCAATCGGGCATTAATGGTGGGTAATAATTCCTGCGTATCATCTGCATAGGCGTAAGAACCATCAGGATTGAGAAATGGTGCAGACCATGGTCTGATCTTATTAAAATTGAAGACCTCCCCAACGATATTTCCTGCACGAGGGGAGTTGATCCGATTGAAGTTTGCACGGAAATCCATGCGCAATTTCAGTGTTTTGGTCGCCTGAACATCTAGATTGGACCTCAGGTTAAAACGACGGAAATAATAATTGGTATTCACTTGATCACCTTCATTGACAAAATCATACAAATTACCATCCTGCGAAAAAGCTCCTCCGGTCACAAAATACTTAATGCTTTCACTACCTCCGGAAATATCAACATTGGTATTGTACTGAAAGCTCCTGGGTTTGAATATTGCCTCGTACCAGTTTACATCAGGATGGCCGTAAAGATCATCTCCTGATTTAAAATGGTTCAAATCTTCTACCGAAAAGGGTTGATTGGAATTGTCTCCATCCGTATTGGAAATGGCCTCATTCCATAATAGAGCACTTTGATAGGCATCCAGGAACTTTAACTTTGTAACCGGGCTTTGCATTCCCGATTCGACACGCGCATTGATCTTGGGTCGACCAGCGGCTCCTCTTCGCGTTTTTACCACTAATACGCCATTAGCACCTTTGATACCAAAAACTGCGGTAGTTGAAGCATCTTTTAGGATGGAAATACTCTCGATTTCATTTACGTTGATCTGTGACAACTGGTCGTAAGTATATTCGATATCATCTACAATAATCAACGGTTGATTCCCATCGGGATTAAGAGAACTGACCCCTCGGATATAGAAATCGGAGGCATCACGACCCGGTTGTCCTGAACGCTGTACCGAGATGAAACCCGGTAGGCGCCCAGTCAAGGCATTCTGTACACTGGAGGTCGGTACCTGACGAATATCTTCTCCCTTGATGGAACTTACAGCTCCGGTATTGGTAAGTTTTTTGGTCGTACCGAAACCGACGACTACCACCTCATTGATATCTTGGCTGTTACTAGCTAAGATCACTTCAATATCATCGCCAATGCCGACTTTTTTCACTTGATTAGCATATCCAACCATGCTGAATTGTAGGCTTTGTGAACCTCTCAGCACAATGCTGAATTTACCATTCTCATCGGTTTGGACCCTGCCTCCTCCTGTTTCTTGCACCGTAACACCAGCCAATGGCCCTGAATTGTTCTTAACTATTCCCGTAGTCGGTGCCTGCGCAAATAGCAAGACAGGTAGAATAATTAGATATATAATAAATTGAATTTCTTTTTTCATGACTCTCAAAATGACAATAAATGATTACCAACCTGGGTTCTGTTTCATGTTCGGGTTCTTGATTACCTCACTAAAAGGTATGGGAGCGAGATACATCTTCTTATCAAAGGTTAGCTGTAGGATTGGGTTAGGCTGACGGATGACCGTAGATCCTCTCTCGAAGATCAAAGTGCCATGTACTTCCTGATTAAATACCGTTTCTGCCAGTTTCCAACGACGGATATCATAAAAACGATGCTCCTCAAAAGCCAATTCTTTACGTCTTTCCAGCTGGATCCACTCCCGCATAGCTGATTTGGATAATCCTGCAGGTAATTGATATGGATTGATGCCTGCTCTTTCTCTTAGTTTTTCCAACATTTGGTAAACCGTTGCATCAGGATTGGCTAAGCGCTCATTCCTTGCCTCTGCATAGTTTAACAGTACTTCGGCGTAACGAAATAAAATATGGTCATGATTTACTGCACTGTAGTTCGTTGCAGTTTCAAAGCTCCCCATAAACTTCCGTAAGTAATAACTGGTTTTAGTCTGTTGCTTGGTGCCCCCAGGTTTATCCGCACCACCTTCAAAGGTCTGTACTGCTCTGCCCAACCAAGGAGCCCCATTATAAAAAATGGTGGCATAGAAGCGTTTCTCACGTCCCAGGAAAGGGTTGTCAGGATCGTATCCAGAATTGGCATCTGAGATTGGTAAACCATTGTCCATCCCGAAGGCATCTACCAATTCCTGCGTTGGACTGGTTCTGCCATCGTTGACTTCCTGCGAATAACCCACGGGCCCATTGTTATTCTCCATGTTCTTTCCATTTTCACCTTGTTTGGAGAATATGCGTTCTGTACTACGTGTAATGAACACATCGGTGAATTCAGACTCCAAAGCAAATTGATTCATGTCTATTAAAGCTTTGGCAGCATTTTCAGCCAATTGCCAACGGTTTGTATTTGCATCGGTATAACCAGTTAATGGATTCTGGGGATCAATATTTCCACCGTTATATAAGGGACTCGCAGCATAGAGTAGTGCTCTGGCCTTCAAAGCTAGGGCAGCAGCCTTGGTAGGTCTTCCGAAGTCAGTCAAGTTAAATGGGTCGGTACGAAGACTATCTTTTACCGCATCGCATTGCTGTACAATGTAGTTAATGCATTCCTCAAAGGTATTTCGAGGCAACTCGATATTGTCCTCAAGTTGGTAAATCTTATCACCTAATAAAGGAACTCCACCATGTCTTTTCACCAACTCGAAATAGAAAAGAGCACGAAGGAACCTCGCTTCAGCTTTCCACACCCGGTTTAATGGGGTTCCGTTGGAAATTTTTCCCTTTAAAGGTACCCGATCTATGTTGTTGATGAACACACTGGTCCTGCGGATACCAGAATAATTACTTGCCCATTGGTTATCCTGGTAACTATCGGAAGTATAACTTCCGGTAGCCAATTGCTGTACGGACGTATTTGTGGGATTGGATGAAACCGCATCATCGGTTGCTGCATCTAGGAAATCTCCCCCTACACGATTTCCCGTACTGGGTAAGAATCTATAACAGTCGGAAAGAAAACGGTTGGCATTGACACCTGCCGAATCCTTGGTATTGAATACCTGCTCTAAGGTCTGTAATTCTATTGGTTCAACTTCCAAATCACTCTTACAGGATGATATACTCAGTATGCCTAGTCCAGCCAGAATGAACCATTGTAAACGATGTATTTTCATGTGATTGTTGTGCTAGGTTTATAATTTGATGTTAAGCCCGAAATTGTAGATCCGTTGTGCCGGATAGGCGGTTCCAGAGGGAACCTCGGGATCTAACCGATCGTAGGGAGTCCATGTAAAAAGGTTGTAAGCATTCGCAAATACACGAACCCCTGCCAATTTAATTTTGCTGGTCAAGGAAAAAGGAAGTGTATATCCTATATCCATATTACGGATACGTAGGTATTCTCCCGATCGGGTCCAATAGCTGGAATTGTTCAGGTAAGGTGTATTTGTAGGATCGAAGCCCAAGGTCAATCGAGGATAGGTAGCTGTGGCTGCAGTCTCTGGCGTCCAACGTCCCATCAGGTAACTGAACCCTTGACCCTCTCCATTGGAACCAAAAGAATAATCAGTTTGTTGATAGGTACGGTTCAATACCCCTTGAAGTAAGACCGACACATCAAAACCTTTGAAGTTAAAGCCAACGGTAGTTCCTAGGAACAGTGAGGGCTTGGTGTTTCCAATTGCTGTTTGATCGTAAATATTGATAATACCATCCCCATTAAGATCGACCAATTTCACATCTCCAGGATGTACTACATTGCCTGCAAGCAAAGGAGCTGCATCAGCCTCCTGCTGGGTCTGAATGAGTCCATCAGCGAGATAACCGAAGGTTTGACCAATAGGCATCCCCGTTCGTTTATTCCATTCATATTCTTGATAAACCTCGTTCATGTAAAGGACTTCGGTTTTCATTCGAGATGCATTGGCGCTGATAAAGTAATTAAAATCACCCAGATTGTTCTGGTAAGTTAAACGCAGCTCCTGTCCCGAATAACGGTTTTTTCCAATATTCTCATTGGGATAAGCAATACCGATCAGGTCTATGGTAGAGCCTCTCTGCTGCAACAAATCAAAGTAAGTATCCTGATAAATATCAGCCGTTAAACTCAAGTGATTATCGAAAAAAGAAGCATCTAAACCTATATTAAGTTTATTGCCTTTTTCCCACGTACCCTGTATATTAGCCAGTCCTTTTTCGACGATACTGTAAATTGCGCTGTATTCTGATCCGAAATAATAGCCATTGTTTCCATCCTGCCCATAAGAAGAACGCCAGCTATAATACCCTAAGGAACCCTCATTGGTATTACCGGTACGGCCATAGGTAGCTCTTAATTTTAATTGATTTAACCAATTTTTTTGAGCGGCCAGAAAAGCCTCTTCATGTAGGTTCCAGCCTAAACCAATGGCATAAAAAATCCCGTATTTCTTTCCGGGCATAAAGCGATTAAACCCAGAATAGTTTAATGCTAGCTCTGCAGAATACCTGTTTTGAAAAGCATACTGCCCCGAGAAAGCGAAATTATTATGTATAGCCGGCAAATCGAATTGGTAGTTGGCAGTCCGTTGGTCGGCAAACAATTGTACCGATAGTTGGTGGTTATCCTCTACCGTAGTTTCATAACCTAGGGCCCCTTGAAAATAAAAGAAGTTTGCCGTTGAAGTCGTTGAAAAGGAATTCGGTTGATCGGCAATATTTCCAAAGCGCACATAGACAAGTTCATCTTGTTCGTCATAACGGACATCATAAACTGGTTGTTGCCTATTTCTATCGATGATGCTGGAAGAAGTAGATGATACATTCAGCATCCCCTTGGCATAAAGTCCTGGAATGAAATTATCAAACTTGTACTTAAAATCCAGATTGGCCAACAGGTCTCTATTATTGTCCAATAGATAACCGGATCCTGTTACCTGCTGGAAAAGGTTGGTACGGAATACAGAGGATCCTCCATAGCTACCATCCGGATTTAAAATGGGATACGCATTATTCGGTGTATTGTATAAAGCATTCAAAATGGTATTTGTACCAGCGCCAGGTTGTCGGCCATCCTGTATGCGGCCGAAGAACTGCAGGCCAATTGTTAGGTCATCTGTTACATCCACATCTATCGAACTGTTGATCAGATAACGTTGATTCTGCAGATTGGTTTGATAATCAAAATCATCGGAACTCTTGAACATTCCAAACTGATTCAGATAGCTCAGGGACAAAGCGTATCGCGCATTCTTAATGCCACCATTTACCCCTAGGTGGTATTTGCTGATCGGACTTTGGTCCCTTAAGGTTTCATTGTACCAATTGACATTAGGAAACATTAATGGATCAGTTCCGTTCTTAAAGGCTTCAAAGTCTCCCTGACTGAATACAGGCTGTCTTGCTGCATTCAATAGTGCTTCATTGTAGAGGTAAGCATACTGATAAGCGTCTAGCGGTTGAGGCTGTTTTAAGGGTTCTTGCATCCCTGTCTGGGCCGTAAAAGATATTCGTGGGGCCCCAGATTGACCTTTCTTGGTGATCACCTGCAGTACTCCTCTTGAACTTCTTTGACCCAATAGAATACTCGAGAGCGCATCTTTGGCAACTGAAATTGATTCGATACTCTCGGGATCTATGGAATAGATGTCTCGCTGTATCCCATCAATTAGAGTAACCGGCATTTGACCTCTTAGATTAAACCCTATTTCGGTGTTATCATTCATACTCGTACTATATTTTGTAGCATCTGTTGGAAGTGAACCTGCCAGGTCATTTGCTGTAATGGCAGCCATTCTTGCCGAACGGAATCCCGAAATCTCCTGCGCATGGAATCCAGGCAACCTACCAGTTAAGGTGTTCAAGTACAGTGATGTAGGAGTCTCTTTGATCTGATTGCTGTATACCACAGCAACTGAGCCTAAAATTTCTTCTTTAGCTTTTTTATCGTACAGCACCGTGATGGTATCCTTATCGACCAATAATTTAGCCGTCATGGAAATCTGTGCAGCCGGTTTTCCTTTTACTTCTTTGGTATAAAATAAAGGGTGCTTCAGAATAATCCCCTGAATACCCGGACTATCTAACGTGATTTTTCCTTCTTCGTCTGTTTCACCCAGCACACTTTGGTCTAAGCCGTAGACTTTGACGCCCGCTAAAGGTTTCCCGTAGTCATCCAATACCTGCAAGGATCTGTTCTGTTGATTAAAATCGATTAGTCCAGTGAGAAAAGTACCTTTATCGCATCTCAGACAGGCAGCTTGCACATCCGAGATTGACAATAGGATACTGATCAGACTAATTCCTATATATCGGTTGATCATAATTTTCGTGTTAAATCGGTTAAACTTGTCTACTCGCAACGGAAAGTAAATTTGAAAGGCTCCTCAGTATTTCCATAGCCTACCACCCTCTGTCCAGTTTGGTCGGTAAAGAAATACTCCAGTTTCGCAATTTGTTTTCCTTTGCTCACATTGAAAAATCCCCTTGGCCATAAATCAATCGTGAATCGTTTTCCACCAATATCTTGCAATTTCGTTTTGACATTCTGTTCAACCTCTTGGCCCAAAAGCTGTCCATCGGCATCCAATGCTTTTACATATAGATATATATTAGACTCCTTATCCAATACCGTATTGGTCACTCCTGCATCGAAAGTCAAGCTGATAAGATCATTGTCCAAGCTTTTCACTGGTTGAACGGTACCCAATTGTGGATTGATAAAGTCTTGTAGATCCCCTTCGCCCCCCATCACCTGGAAAGCATTAGAGAAAGTAAATTTCTTATAATCGGTATCTTCCGGGCGAAGGTTCTCTATCGATGAACCCACGTAGAATCCTAAGGAAACCAACATGTTCTCTGATCCTACATTACAAGTTGCGCGAACTGTAAAATCGATATCCTCATTATTGACAAAAGTGTAGGATTGCACACTACGGAAGATAATCCACTCCATATCATCCACTAGGTTTGGACCAATTCCGAACATCTTCTTGGCCGCTTGATGCCAGTTCAACCCGGAGACCGGTTCAATCTCACTATCAGGAATGATACGCATAGCCCCATTTCCTTTTGGACTGGTGAAATTCATGGTCAAATTCTTTCTTGCATTCCAGCTTTTTGGAACCATAATACCTGCTAACAATTGCGTGGTATAAGTTCCCGATTGAATACGCGGCTCCGCTCCACTGTGCAATAAGAAGGTAATCACTTCATTCACCTGTGCTGTTTTAGGTACCGTCACGGTCAATGATTTCAGTCCGCAGTGCATTAAGAGTATAGTTACTAGTACACCGAACCCTAGGTAGATGTAAACTAAATATTTTGATAGCCTTTTCATTTCGCTGCACCTACACGTTCAAAGGTATATTGATATGTATTGCTACTACATCCTAGACTGAGGTTTAAGCTCAACTGACGCTCTCCATCGACAATAGGAAATTGGAATTTTACCGGTAGAACATCCTTTTCATCTGAAGGCTTTAGGATCAGGCTAAATGGGTAGTTAGGATCATTCAGCTGATAGGCTCCCTGGCCATCTACTATAAAGGGAAGTGCATCTGATACTAAATAACTTCCATCGTTTTTAAACTCAATCTGGAAATCCTCAAAACGCATGCGTTTGCTCAGGTCTTCTCCATTTCTGGTTATTTGGATTACTCTCCAAGTACCAGCTATATCTTTTATTGGCTCCTCGTTAATCAGGGCAAGCGCTTC
>JBEBRZ010000025.1:0-38801 GCA_040394615.1 Sphingobacterium mizutaii | reverse complement strand
GTTGAATAGGGGTTTGGTAAATAGAATATTTTGTACAAATACATTTGATTTAAAAAGTCCTCTTCTACATTATTTGAGTGATAATGTCCTGTACATAAAATTGCTGATTCATATAAAAAGGGGATTTTTTGTTTTGAACTAGTTAATTGAATGGAGTCATTCACTAAATCTAAATCGATAATATCAGCTGAAATTAGACTTATGGTAATAAAATCAGGTTTATTCTCTAATGTAATTTTTAATGCCTCCATTAAATATAAACCAAATAGTTCTCGAGAACAATAATCAGCCTGCTGTGGAACCTCTTCTACAGATTTGTTTTTAATCATCCAATCTAATAAAGTTAACTTACCGGTTAATATAGAATTATCATTTTCTTCCCAACAGTTAATCTCGGCAATACAATCATTCATTATTAAATAAGGAGGAATATTTGGGTGGAAGTTTGGTCCTGATGCAAAATCTTTATTGTGATTATACCAATGAATATGAATGGACCTATTATTATCAATATGATTTTGCGCCGTTTTTGAAATAAAGCGTTCTATTGCATAGAATCCTTTAGGTCCTCCACCAATTACAACTATGTATATAGCATCTGAATCTCCAATAGATAGTTGGTTTTCATTTACAACTTTGTCGTAAATAATATTTGGTACTTTATTGAGGCGCGGGTCTAGATATGCAGAATTCCAAATCATAATACAATTCTTATTAATTGGAGTTCAGTCAGTAAAAATAATAAAATGACTTTAGCGTTTTAGTGGATTTTAGTGCATGCGTAAATCTTTTTCATTTAAATGAAAACTACCTTGAATTAATGAGTTTGTTTAAGATTCACTTATTTAGAAATTCACTTTTTTTGCTTCAATCAAATTTGTTTATTCTGCTATAATAATACTATAACAGGATACCTAACTGATATCTCCAAAATTGTTAATTACTAAATCACATTAATATTATCGTATACCTTGTTCCTGCTAAATTTGAATTACGATTGGTAATTCATTAGCTCTTCAATCTTTTTATAAAAAGATTTAGTTATGTGTGATGTAGTAAATATAACAGTAAATAATCATAAACGTTCTCATTAAAGTGGATTTTTGAGTTTATTTTTTAGTTTTAATTAATATTACCCTATATATAGGGTAATAAAAAAGGTGTTTTGAGAAACACCTTGAAATTTAAGAATAGAATAACTAAATCAAGTTATATAATTACCCATTGATCATAGAGAAAGTATCTTTTATTAAGTCAAATGATCGAAGTCTTTTTTCATCATCAAAAATATAATTTGTCGTCATAATTTCTTGAGCATCTACCAAATTGATAATTTGTTTAAGTTCTGCAGAAAGTTTAGCTGGGTTACCTGTGAAGGTACTGGATGTCATTGAATTTACAGCGGATTCAATTTCTGGAATACCATGGTAAATAGGTTTTTCTGTTGGGGCTGATAATGGCATTCTGTGGTTGGTAATAATTCCGGCGAATAGATTGTATAAGCTAGAAGCTAAAAATTCTGCCTCATCATTACTGTCTGCAGCTATTATATTAACACATACCATAAAATATGGTTCTTTTAATTGGTCCGAAGGTATAAAATGGTCTTTATAAATTTGTGATGCTGACTCAAGCATTTTAGGGGCAAAATGAGCAGCAAAGGCATAGGGTAGTCCTAATTCGGCAGCTAAGTAAGCGCTATCTGTACTCGATCCTAGTATCCAAATAGGAATATCCAATCCTTCACCGGGAAATGCCCTAACTTTTGAATTTATATTTTCCTTACTAAAGTACCTTTTTAGGGATAGCACATCATCTTTGAAATAAAATGCTGTGTTTAAATTGTTTCTTCTAAGAGCCATTGCTGTCATTTGATCAGTTCCGGGAGCTCTACCTAATCCTAAGTCAATTCTATTGGGGTAAATTGATTCTAATGTACCAAACTGTTCGGCAATAATTAGAGGGGAATGATTGGGCAACATTATACCTCCAGAACCAACACGGATATTTTTTGTATGATTGGCAATATGTCCAATAAGAACTGAGGTTGCGGAACTAGCTATGTGTTCCATGTTATGATGCTCTGCTAACCACATTCTTTTATATCCAAGATTATCGATGTGTTTTGCACCAAGGGTAGCACGATTTATGGCGTCTGTAGCATTTTTGCCTTTACATAAAGTGGCAAGTTCTAATACAGAATAATTGATGTATTTCATAAGTGTAAATATACATTTGAAAAAGAAATAGATTAGTAATCCAATTGTATGGATTTATATTCATTTTGTCATGTTTTTTCTTAAATGAAACGTAGTGGATAAAGAATTGACGATGCTTGTTGAACGCTCTATGTAAACATATTTTGTCATTTTGTTGATTTATTTTGTTATAATATTTTAGCAAAGTAGATTTTTCACTACACTATCATTATAATTAAAATAAATTCTATACCGAAAACCCTTAAAATCAATTCCTAAAGCATAAAACTGCTTTTAAATGATTTAAATGTATATTATTAAATTACTCAATAATTTCTAATATAAGGTGCTAAATTAATTTTGTGAAAATATTGATTTTTTATCACTGATAATCAGATAATTATGATTGTGTAAATTATACAATATGCTAAATATTCTTTTTTTATTGCTAAAAATATATATAGCTTTGTCAGCAAATATAAGAGCTTATTTATGACAGACTTAATTAGTAATCAATTGGAAGTATTAGGAATTCATCCTACAGGTCAAGTTTACTTCCAACTACCTATCCCAGAATTGGTAGAACAAGCTATTAAAAATAAGGAAGCATCATTGACAGAAACAGGTGCTTTGAGTTTTAAGACTGGGATTTTCACTGGTCGATCTCCAGAATCAAGATTTTTAGTGAAGGATTCAGAAACTTCCGAACAAGTTAATTGGGGGAAAGTTAATAAACCCATGTCTCCAGAATTATTTGATTTGTTATTGGCTAAAGTAACTAATTACTTATCCGAAAAATCAATTTATGTTAGGTCAGTTCAGGCATGCAATCATGTTGATTTCGCACAGAATGTTCTGACTGTTACTCAAAGTCCGTGTCAAGATATATTTGTCAATAATATGTTTATCAATGTGGATGTTGAGAAACAAAACAATATCGATTGGACAGTTTTAGCTGCATCTCAATTAAAAGTGGAGGATTTTCAAGCATTGGGTCTACCTACGGCACACTGTGTAGCATTAGATTTAAGCAGACATATTGTATTGATAATTGGAACAGAATATACCGGAGAAATTAAAAAAAGTATATTTTCAGCTTTAAATTATTATTTGCCTTTAAAACACCAAGTCTTAACAATGCATTGTTCTGCGAATGTTGGAAAGAAAAATGATACTGCGTTATTTTTTGGACTTTCAGGAACGGGGAAAACAACTTTATCTTCGGATCACGGTCGTTTATTGATTGGTGATGATGAGCATGGTTGGACCAATAATGAGGTTTTCAATTTTGAAGGGGGATGTTATGCTAAAGCAATTGGATTAACCCATCAGCACGAACCTCAAATATTTGATGCAATTCGTTTTGGAGCATTATTAGAAAATGTGAATTTCAAACCAGGAACAAGAAAGGCTGATTATACTGATAGTAGTATCACTGAAAATATGCGTGCATCTTACCCGATTGAATTCCTTGAGAATGTAAACTCAAAAGGTTTTGGATCATCTCCTAATCATATTTTCTTTTTAAGTGCAGATGCTTTTGGTGTATTACCTCCAATTTCAAAATTGACTCCTGAGCAAGCGATGTTTTATTTTATTAATGGATATACCGCAAAAGTTGCAGGTACAGAAATGGGAGTTAAAACACCTACTGCGACGTTTTCAGCTTGTTTTGGTGCAGCATTTATGCCTCTTCATCCAATGTGTTACGCTGAAATGTTGAAGAAAAAACTTGAAGAAAATCCCAATATTCAGGTTTGGTTAGTTAATACAGGATGGGTAGCAGGGCCATATGGCGTTGGCAGAAGAATTCAACTTAAATATACTCGTCAACTTATTCGTTCAGCAATCGATGGACATATTGGTGAAGCAGGTTACGAGACTCACCAAATATTTGATCTCCAAATGCCTAGGGAATGTCCAGAAATACCAACAAATTTATTAAATCCTAAGCGTATGTGGGAAAATAAAGATGCTTATCAGGAACTAGCTGAAAAGTTAAAAGGTATGTTTGATGAGAACTATACTCAATTTACACCTCAAGAGGTAGAAAAAGTTTGAGCCAATAAGATCAGAAATGAGTATACAAACGTTAGAGCAGTTCATAACAGAACAGCAAACTCTTTTTCCTCAAGCTAAAGGAGAGTTTACCAGATTATTACAAGCAATTTCATTGGCTGCCAAAATAGTTCACCGTGAGGTAAATAAAGCTGGGTTAGCAGATATATTGGGAAAATTAGGTAATACTAATGTGCAGGGAGAAGAGCAGCAAAAACTAGATGTTTTTGCAGATCATTACTTTATGGACGCCTTGGAAAGAGTAGGAGAGTGCTGTTATTTAGCATCTGAAGAACATGAAGATGGTATAGATCTTACTAAAAGGAATAAGTATGCCGTAGGAAAATATATGGTGTATTTTGATCCTTTAGACGGCTCTTCAAATATTGACGCAAACGTTTCTGTAGGAACAATTTTCTCAATATATAAAAGAAAAAGTACAGGTGAAAACTTACAAGATGAAGATTTTAATCAAAAAGGGAGAGAACAGGTTGCTGCTGGATATATAATATATGGGTCTTCAACGATGCTTGTCTATAGTACTGGAAAAGGAGTAAATGGATTTACATTAGATCCGTCTCTTGGTGAGTTCTGTCTTTCACATCCCCGATTGAAAATCCCAGAGAATGGTAAAACTTATTCTGTTAATGAGAGTAATTATAACCAATTTTCATTAGCAATAAAACAATATTTACAATATTGTAAAGAAATAGATAAAGAAACTGGTAGACCGTATTCTTCCAGATATATTGGTTCCTTAGTGGCTGATTTTCATAGAAATATGATTCAGGGAGGTTTATTTTTATATCCAGACACTTTATTATATCCAAATGGGAAGCTTCGATTAATGTACGAGTGTAATCCTTTAGCTTTTATAGCAGAACAAGCGGGCGGTAAAGCCTCAACAGGCGAACAACCAATATTAGACCTAATTCCTGAGAGATTGCATCAAAGAACACCTTTAATTATAGGAAGTAAGAAAATGGTAGAAAAGGTTGAGCAGTTTATTCTAGAATATTCCAGGGTTGAGCCATCATTTGTTTAGCTTGTAGGTAGATAAATGTAGGTAATTTATATTTTTGTTAAAATAATTTTAACATGAAACTCATCATTACTCTATTTACAGTTTTACTTAGCCATGAAAGTATGGCTCAAGTTATACTACCTGATTTTCTTGTCGGAGCTTGGAAAGTGGAAGGGAAAGATGTTTATGAGCATTGGGATAAATTGTCTAATAATAGGATGAAAGGTATTGCCTTTACAAATAAGAATGGACATTTGGTCTCAGTAGCGGAATACTTAGATGTTCAAATTAAAAATGATAAAGTAATTTTTTCTGCGCTTGTAATAGGACAAAATAATAATGCTCCTATTGAATTTATAGGGAAACCGTACAAAGACTCTGTAAAATTTTCTAATGTTAATCATGACTTTCCTCAAGAGATTTCCTATACAAAAGTTGATAATAATCCTGATCGCTTGGAAGTTCGTCTTACTGGAAAAGAGAAAGAAGTGAAAATGTATTTAAATAGAGTTGAAAATATAAACCATCAAGAGTCTCAAGAAATTTCCTATGATGAAATTTTAGCAGAGAAGTTAGGTGCTGATGAATATGGAATGAAGTCTTATTTCTTTGTAATACTTAAAACAGGGCCTAATAAAAGTGAAGATAAATCGTTTGTTAATGAGAGTTTCAAAGGACATCTTTCCAATATTAATAAATTAGTTCAAGAAGAGAAACTTATTGTTGCAGGACCGTTTGGAAAAAATGATGATGAATATAGGGGGTTATTTATTTTAAATAATATCAATTCAATCGAGGAAGCTAAAACAGTATTGGAGACTGATCCAGCTATTAAATCTGGTCTCTTGATTTATAGTATATACCCATGGTATGGGTCTGCTGCTTTGCCAATGTATCTTCCTTATTCTGAAAAGGCTACAAAAATTAAATTTTAATTATAGTATGTGTTTAATTTAGATTTTTTTGGTTAGTTGAGATATTCAATTAACCAAAAAATCTAAAGACTAAATGGCTACTATAGACTATTTGACTCCCATTTCTTTAATAATAAATTGCGCATTATCAATCTTATCCGCGATCCAAAGAACATAACGGATATCTACACCGATTGATCGACTATAACTATCGTTCCAGGCGAAATCATTTATTGTTGCATCATAAGCCCTGTCGAAATTTACACCTATTAATTCACCATAAGCGTTCATTATAGGGGAGCCTGAATTTCCTCCTGTAGTGTCCATATTATAGAGTATATTAACTGGTACATCGTTCAAATTCTTTTTTAAATAATTTCCGAAATTCTTATCTAACCAATTTTGCTTGATAGCCTCAGGATAAGAAAATTCCGGTAAGCCTGAATTTCCTTTTTCTATCACACCTTTGACAGTTGTAAAAGGTGCCATGTAAGAAGCATCTGCCGGACTATATCCTTTAATTTTTCCATAAGTCAGTCTTAACGTTGAATTAGCATCAGGGATAAAACTTTTTGCTTGGAATTTCTCTTTTACTGCAATATAATCAGCCATTAATTTGTTCAAATTTCCTTCTCTTCGTTTTTGTTCATCGAAAAATGGTTTCATTTCCAGTGCCAAATCTTTTTGAAATGCCATAACTTCATCTGAATAGTTCAAAAATGTATTTGCATCCTTCAAAATATTGTTAAAAAATTCTGTTTGATTGTTCAATTTTGATTCTGAAATTGCTTTTGAAATATAGTTGCTGGCTTCTTCTTCTGAATTAAATTTATGTGTTGAAATAAAGGGAAGGGAATTTTCATCTTTTAAGTTATACCCTTGCGCAAACATGGTACTAGCAATGCTTTGATCCACATTTAAATTATAGCTTTCATAGAGGTTTGTCAATTGTTTTTTAAAGTTTTCGACATTAAGATTGTATAATTCCACTTGTTTGCTTGGAGATAAGGCTTTGCTTAATTCGTCTTTGAAACTATTTGTGAGACTTGCGATTTGTAATAATCTGATTCCACTATAGATATTGTTATACCAGAGTTCTTTTTCAGTATTTTTAAATACAGCATTATAATGATGATCTATATCTTCCATTAAAGTTCCATATTTTGTTTGCAACTCGGAATCTGCATTTATAAATTTTGCCAATTCTTCATCTTCTTTGATTTTGGTGTTCACTAAATCAATATTTCTTAACCCTTTTAGTTTTCCCCTATAATTCTTCATCACATTTGCATTTCTTTTTATTCTAGTAGCTAATGCCAATTCTACTTCTTTATTATCTTTCCCAGCTAAAAGCATTTGTTGATTTTGATAGTCATAAAGTTCAGAAGTATAAGGTAATAAGTATTTCTGTTGGTACTCAATATATTGTGCAGGCCTATGGCGGAATGTTCTTCCAGGATAACCTAAAATAAATACAAAATCATTTTCATTTACTCCATTCGAATTTACTTTTAGATGTTTTTTAGGTTTGTAAGGTATATTGTCTTTAGAATACTTCGCCGAAGAACCATCAGGTGCAACATAAGCTCTTAAAAAAGAAAAATCACCAGTATGTCTTGGCCATACCCAATTATCTGTTTCGCCACCAAATTCACCAATATCCTGTCTTGGAATATAAACTAATCGTACATCCTCTATAGTTTTATATTTAAAAAGTACATAGCTTTTACCAATAAACATTTCAGAAACCTCTGCTTTAATAGTTGGATCTTGTGTTTCCGCTTCTTTCGCTAATTCTTTTCTTTTGTTGTTGATGATATCAATTCTTTCTGTAGGGTCACTCACATTGGCTACAGCATCTAGAATTTCCTGAGATACATCCTCGTAGGAATCCGTTATACGAATATTTAATCCTTTTGCTTCTATTTCTTGTTCAAAAGAATTAGCAACAAATCCTTTTTCCAGGTAATTATTCTCAGGAGTTGAAGCTAATTGTACTGCACTAAAAGCACAATGATGGTTAGTAATAATAAGGCCGTTAGGAGATACAAATGAACCTGAGCATCCACTTACTTGTACTAAAGCATCAACCAAACCAATTTGACCGGGGTTGTAAATTTCCTTTTCACTAATTTTTAATCCCGCTTTCTTCAATCCTGCTCTACTTAGGTCACTTAAGGGAAACATTCCTTCCTCTGGAATCGTATTAGGAATAATTAATGTGCCTGTAGTCAAGAAAGCGCAAATTAAAGCTGCTTTAATATAATTTAACATAATAATAGATTTTGTTTCATTCCAAAAATACTAAATGTATCTTGCCAAATCATATTTATGCACAATCATATTAATAATGACATACTTATCTAATAAATGCTTCCTATATTTGCAGCCAAAGAAAAAATGAATCTAAGAGTTTTTCTTCAGAAGAAAAATATTAAAAATACCGATTAATATTGGGGGTTTGTTCATGGATAAAATGAAAAATAGATTTTTAAAAAAATTAGAAGCAGTTAATAGATGGAGGATGCAGAAGATTTCAAATCGAAATTTTTTAATCGTCTTGGCATTTTTAGTAGGTATTGTTGGTGGTTTGGCAGCAGCGCTCCTAAAAGGTCTAACTCATTTTATTGCTGCAACACTACAAGACGATCTCGAATGGCACTTTAAGTATTCTCTGTACCTTATCTTTCCTTTAATTGGGATTTTTTTAAGTGTAATTTATGTTAGAAAATTTATTAAGGGGAAAAAACTAGAGCACGGAATTACACCAATTATATATTCTATATCCCGACGTTCCAGTAAAATTGATATTCATAATATTTATTCCCAAATTATTACCAGTGCAGTAACCGTAGGTTTTGGTGGCTCATCAGGATTAGAAGCACCAATAGCGTATTCAGGTTCATCAATAGGTTCTAATATTGGTCGATTTTTTGGCTTAAGCTATAAAGAGGTTACCATGTTATTAGCTTGTGGAGCAGCAGCAGGTATTTCAGGTGCCTTTAACAGCCCAGTAGCAGGAATGATCTTCGCAATTGAGATTTTACTTCCTGAGTTTTCGATTCCGGTATTCATTCCGTTATTAATTTCATCCGCATTGGCTGCTGTTGTTTCAAGAGTATTATATAGTGAACCATTATTTCATACTGTAGCAACTGATTGGGAAGTTAAGGCCCTCTTCTTTTATATATTATTAGGGGGGCTGGTGGGATTATATACTGTATATTTTTCAAAGATAAGCCAAGTTGTAAAAATATGGTTCATGAATATTCAGAATCCTTATAATAAGGTCTGGTTTAGTGGTCTTTCTTTAGGAATATTAATTTTTATATTTCCGGCTTTATATGGAGAAGGCTATTTAACCATTCAACAAATACTTGATGGTCATTTTAATGCCATCGTTAAAAATTCTTTATTTTCAGATTATCGAGAAATGGCTTGGGTTGTGGTCAGTTATACGGTTTTGACTCTTTTTGCAAAATCTTTTGCTGCCCTCTTTACATTAAATGGAGGAGGTAATGGGGGTGTGTTCGGACCTAGTTTAGTAATGGGAGGTTTATTAGGTTTTGCTTTTGCCTATGGAGTTAACCAATCCGGAGTTGTTCAATTGAATGTTCCTAATTTCGTGATGGCAGGTATGGCAGCTTCATTAGCAGGAGTAATGCATGCTCCTTTGACAGGAATCTTCTTAATTGCAGAAATAACAGGTGGCTATACTTTAATGGTGCCTCTTATGCTAGTTGCATCAATTTCGTATCTTATTAATAGAGGTGTAATGAAGCACTCGATTTATACCAAAGTGCTAGCCGAATCGGGTGACTTAATTTCTTATGAGGATAAAGACCGAACGGTACTCAGTATGATGAAATTAAGGTATGTTCTAGAAACTAATTTTATTATTCTCCGACCGGATGAAACTCCGCTTGACAGGCAATCTGAAATAATTCATTCGAAGAGAAATATCTTTCCAATAGTCGACGAAAAAGGAAAATTACTAGGAATCATTTATAGTGAGCGATTATTCTCCATTTTATTAGGAGAGGAGGAAGGTAAAAATAAACCATTTGCTTCATTGGCTCAAAAACCCCATGATGTTATAATAGAATCTGAAAATATGGAGTTGGTAATGACAAAAATGAATAGGGATGATGTATGGATACTACCAGTCGTTAATAATAGTAACCATTATTTGGGATTTGTTTCCAAATCTTCAGTATTTAATAAATATAGGGGTTTGCTGATTAGACAAGGCCAATATTTAGAATAATGAAGTTTTAAGAGGTAAAAATCAGTGTTTTAACATGTAAACAAAGTTTTATTACTATTTTGCAACATGAAATTATGCTGTTAACAAATGTTAAACGGTACAATAATTGTTAAAATATACGTTATTTAGAAGGAAGTGTAATAAAAATATTACGAAGAGTGAATCAAATCATAAAATTACTGTGAAGAAAATTAAGTTAACAATTTTAAAGACAACATTTTTATTAATTAGTTCAGTAAGTGTACTCACGAGCTGCTCTGATAGTAAATCTAAAGAAAAAGAAGTTACGACGAAAGCAATGGCTTTACCTGTATATACTGTTGAAAAATTCGATGCAGTAACTGTAAAAGATTATTTAGGTACAATAGAGGGTAAAGTTAATGTTGAAGTTCGTCCTCAGGTAGAAGGCTTATTACAGGAAATCTATGTTGATGAGGGATCCTTTGTACAAAAAGGCCAAAAATTATTTAAAATAGATCCTTCCTTTTATCAAGAAGACTTAAATAATATGTATGCTGCGGAGAAAGTAGCGCAAGCCAAATTGAAAAATGCAAAACTTGAAGTAGATCGTTTAAGGCCCTTAGTTGAAAATGATGTAATTTCTGATGTTCGCTTAGCTTCTGCAGAATCGGATTATCAGGTTGCCAAAGCAAGTTTGGACCAAGCAGCAGCAGAAGTGCGATCAGCACAATTGAGTAGAGATTTTACCGTTATCACTGCTCCAGTTAGCGGATATATTGGTCGTATTCCAAAACGTATAGGTAATCTTATTACAAAAGGAGACAAAGAGCCCTTGACTAACCTTTCGGATATTCAGGAGGTTTATATCTATTTTGCTATGAATGAATCAGACTTTTTATATTTTTCTAAAGCTCAAGCAAAAAAAGACAGTGTTGACGGGTTAGCATATGATAAATTAAAACGCCTAACTTTTCCGGAAGTTACACTTATGATGGCTGATGGTGAAGAATACCCTTCTAAGGGGATTGTAGATGCTGTTAATGGTCAGGTAGATAGAACCACTGGCTCGATATCTTTGAGAGCTACATTTCCAAACCCAAATAATATTTTACGATCTGGTAGTACCGGTACATTAAAAATTGCAGAGGTTAAAAAAGATGTCCTGCAAATTCCTCAAATTGCCACAAATGAACTTCAGGATAAGACTTTTGTTTATATAGTTGATAAAGATAACAAAGCACAGCGTAGAAATATTAAGCTAGCTGGTTCCGCTAAGGATAAGTATATCGTTTCAGAAGGACTTGAAGTTGGAGATCGTGTGATATTAAGTGGGTTTGAAGAACTTACAGATGGATCTCCTATTATGCCGATCCCACAACAAAAATAATTGTCAAATAAAAATTCAGTTGATCTGCTTTTACATTTCAAAATTTAAGAAAAGTAAAGTTTAGAGCATTCAACCCTAACTATTCTATATGCTTAAAACATTCGTAAGTCGTCCCGTTTTAGCGACTGTTGTATCTATTATCTTAGTTATATTGGGTTTGGTAGGCATGAAGTTACTTCCTGTTTCCCGCTTCCCAGAA
Organism: Sphingobacterium mizutaii; assembly: GCA_040394615.1. Taxonomy (GTDB): domain Bacteria; phylum Bacteroidota; class Bacteroidia; order Sphingobacteriales; family Sphingobacteriaceae; genus Sphingobacterium; species Sphingobacterium mizutaii_A. The sequence goes on along the minus strand of JBEBRZ010000025.1, from coordinate 26,793 downwards.
ATTGCTCCCCCGAGTGTCGTCGTATCTTTAAGTTATCCTGGTGCAACAGCTGAGACGGTTGCGAGCTCAGTACTTTTGCCGATTGAAGAAGCCATCAATGGTGTTGAGAATATGACTTATATTAAGTCAACTGCTTCCAACTCAGGTTCAGGTAATGTTACTGTATTTTTTAAAACGGGTACAGATCCTGATGTTGCTTCGGTAAATGTTCAGACCCGTATTTCAAAAGCTATTTCATCGATTCCAGCAGAAGTGAATGAAGCAGGTATTACAACTATGCCTCGGCAAAGTGGTATTATCATGACGATCAATATCTTTTCTGACCTGAAAGATTCCGTATATGACGAAACCTTCCTGCAAGCTTTTGCACAGATTAACCTTATGCGGCCATTATTACGGGTAGATGGTGTTGCGCAGGTTTCAAGATTAGGAGCTCGTGATTATGCAATGCGTGTTTGGTTAAATCCGGAGAAATTAGCCTTGTATAATTTGATTCCAAAAGATATTTCAGATGCTATTAAAGATCAGAATTTTGAGATTGCTCCGGGTAAATTTGGAGAAACTTCAGAGGAAGCATTTGAAACAGTAATCCGGCATAAAGGTAGATTTAGTCAACCTGAAGAGTTTCAAAATATTGTAATTAAAACCAATATTGATGGTTCAGTTCTTTATTTAAAGGATGTAGCAAGAATTGAATTTGGATCAACCAATTTAAACTCTGATAATAAAGTGGACGGCAAGCCCGGTTTAACTTTAAATTTAACTCAAACGAGTGGTTCAAATGCCCATGATATCGATGTTGAAGTTCGGAAAGTGCTTCAGGATCAAAAGAGATATTTTCCAAAAGGAATCAATTATGAAATTACTTATTCTGTTCGTGATCAAATAGATGAATCGATTAGCCAAGTGAAGCACACTTTATTTGAAGCTTTTATATTGGTATTTATTATTGTTTTTATCTTCCTTCAAGATTTAAGATCAACGCTAATTCCAGCCATTGCAATCCCTGTATCATTAGTGGGTACATTTTTCTTTTTGCAATTATTTGGTTTTTCGTTGAATGTTTTAACAATGTTTGCACTCGTGCTCGCCATCGGTATTGTGGTGGATGATGCAATTGTCGTCGTCGAAGCTATACACCATAAAATGCATGCAACGGGTCAAAAAGCGAGACAAGCTACGCTTTCTACAATGTCAGAGATTACAGGAGCTATTCTTTCTATTACTATGGTTATGGCAGCAGTATTTTTGCCTGTTGGATTTATGGAGGGACCGGCCGGAATTTTTTATAGGCAATTTGCTTATACCTTAGCAACAGCCATTCTTATTTCCGCTTTAAATGCCTTGACTTTAAGTCCGGCTTTATGTGCATTATTACTTAAACCACCTCTTGATGAAGAGGCAGATGAAAATGAAATAAAGAAGAAAAACAAATTCAATACATATAAGGATAAGTTCTTTTTAGCATTCAATACTGCATTTGACAACTTTACTAACAAGTATATTATTGGAGTTAAAAAGTTAATTAAGCATAAAGGAGTAGCTTGGACTGGATTAGCAATTATTACTGCACTAGGTGTGTTTATGATGTTAAAATCCCCAAAATCTTTCATTCCGACTGAAGATGACGGTTTCATTACTTACAATTTAGCAATGCCTCCTGGTGCATCATTGGCAAGGACGACAGAGATTTTACATAGAGCTGATAGTATTCTAAAAAAGCATGAGGATATAGCAGGTATGACTACGGTTTCCGGTTATAATGCATTAGATCAAAGTTCAAGTCCAGCCTTTGCTGCGGGCTACATTAATTTAAAACCTCATGCTGAAAGAAAAAAAATAAAGAATATTATTGAATTTATGGATACTGTTCGTAATGATTTAGCTCAGTTGCACGAAGCAAAGTTTACTGTATTTCCAAGACCAACGGTACAAGGATTTGGTGATTTTGCAGGTATCGAAATGGTACTTCAAGATAGGCTAGGAGGAGATATTCGTGATTTCAATGTTTTAGCAGATTCATTTATTAATAAGATCAATACATTACCTGAAATCGGGAATGCCTATACAAGTTTTAAATCCACGTTCCCTCAATATGAAGTGAATATTGATGTTGTTAAAGCAAAATCTTTAGGAGTGAGTATCAATAGCTTGATGTCTACTATTCGATTATATTTTGCCAGAGTTCAAGCTTCAGATTTCAGCAGATTTGGAAGGCAATATCGAGTATATATTCAATCAGATTTTGATTATCGTACCGATCCGGAATCTTTTAATTCTATTTTCGTAAGAAATGACAAGGGAAAAATGGTACCTATTAATACGATAGTTACCTTAAGCAAGGTTGTAGGTCCTGAAACAATAACGCGTTATAATTTGTACAATGCTATTGTCGTTAATGCTGAACCTGCACGAGGATACAGCACGGGAGATGCAATGGCTGCAATAGAAAATTACGCAGAAGAAAAGCTGCCCGGAAACATTGGTTACGAATGGACAGGTATGAGTTTAGAAGAAAGCCAGTCCGGTTCTCAAACCGTATTGATTTTTGCGTTAAGTATTTTGTTTGTTTATTTCTTATTATCAGCTCAATATGAAAGTTACATCCTTCCTTGGGCAGTATTATTATCTATACCAGTTGGCCTTATAGGAGTGTATGGAACAATTGCTTTAGTTGGATTGCAAAACAATATTTATGTTCAAGTAGGGTTGATTATGTTGATAGGTTTATTGGCAAAGAATGCAATTTTGATAGTAGAATTTGCTGTTCAAGAACGTGATAAAGGTTTGAGTATTGTAGATGCAGGTATTAATGGAGCTAGATTAAGATTAAGACCTATTTTAATGACAAGTTTGGCATTTGTGGCTGGTTTAATCCCGTTGATGTGGACAGTTGGGCCTTCAGCTATTGGTAATCATTCGATAAGTTTCAGTGCGGCCGGAGGAATGCTTTTAGGCGTAACGTTTGGTATATTTATTATACCGGTACTTTTTGTTGTGTTTAAAACACTAGATGAAAAGGTTCGTAATAAAATTAAAACTGAAGAAGAATAGCATGTACATGGATAAGAAATCAATATTAAAAGTTTTAGTAGGTTGTCTTTGCGCTGCATTCTTTTTAGTGCAGGGTTGTAAGGTTGGACAGAAGTATCAACAACCTGATTTAAATTTACCAGAAAAGTTTAGAGGAGATACATTAGCATACTTTGGTGATACCTCCAGTATTAGCAGACTTTCTTGGAAAGAGTTTTTTCATGATCCTACCTTAAAGGATTTGATTGATTCTGCATTGGCCTATAATTTTGATATGAAGACAGCATTAAGGAATATCGAAATTGCTAATAAATGGATGCGACAAAACAGATTAAATTATTTGCCAGAAATAGATGCAACAATTGCAAGCGCAAATAAACAATATCGTTCTAAGGAATTTGGGTCTAGCCCATCTGCCAGATGGTACGATAGAAAAGGCACGGATGCTCCTGATAATATGTTTACATATCTTTCTCAATTTGGCACCGAAATTGGATTTAGTTGGGAAATAGATGTTTGGGGAAAAATTAGTAATGCAAAAGAACAACTTACGGCTGAATATTTAGAAACTCAAGAAGCAAAAAATGCTATACAAACTAATTTGATAGCAAGTGTAGCCAAGGGTTATTTTAACTTATTAATGCTTGATGCAAAAATTCAAGTGGCAAAACGAAATGTTCAGTTGAATGATAGCACGTTGCAAATGATAAAATTGCAATATGCTGCTGGTGAAATTACAGCATTGGCTATTCAACAAACAGAATCTCAACGTCTGATTGCAGCTTCTTTAGTACCGGAATTAGAAAAGGAGATTGTCTTGCAGGAAAATGCATTAAGAATTTTAGTTGGTCAGATGCCTGGCGAGGTTAAGCGAGGTACTAGTTTCGAACATTTATTTGCCGAAAATAAAGATATTTCATTAGGTTCTCCTCTTGAAATTATTCGAAATAGGCCAGATGTTCGTGGCGCTGAATGGAATTTAGTCGCTGCAAATGCTAATGCAAATATTCAGCAAGCTATGAGGTATCCTTCTTTGTCTTTGGAAGGAGTATTTGGGGTAAACTCTATGCTTCCTAAAAATTGGTTTTCCATCCCCGGGTCCCTCTTGGCAGGAGTTGGAGGAAATATAACCACGCCAATTTTTAAGAATAAAACATTAAGGATAAAGTGGGAAGTCGCTAAATTAGAGCGGGATAAAGCCGAAATTTCTTTTCAGCAAACAATTTTAGAAGCCGTAAGTGAAGTTTCTGATGCTGTTGTAACGGTAGAGAAATTAAGAGAACAATTAGAATTTGCTAGATTAAGGGTAGAGAATTCTGAAAAAGCTGTAAGAAATGCCAGTTTGCTATTTAAAGGAGGATATGCTACTTATCTCGAAGTAATCACAGCACAAGGGAATGCGCTTGATTCAGATTTAGCTTTAGTTGAATTAAGACAAGAACACTTAGAATCGTATGTAGATTTATATCGGTCACTTGGTGGTGGTTGGAGATAATCTGTAGAGCAAGATTCACAGTATCAATATGATACACTTCCAATGTTTCTGGTATTTTTTGAATGCTAGGAACGAAGAATGGGTTGGATTTTCATTTTTTTTGAAAATTTCAATCCATTTTTTATATGTAATCTCAAATTATGAATTGTCATCTCCAGTTAGGACGATTGGTAAATGGAGAAAAGGACCACGGAATAGAACTAAATACAATGAGTATAATTAAAATGTATCTTTTCAATAAATAAGAGAATCCATTACTACCAATTTTTCTTTTTACGCTATGAGTAAATGTATTTATTAATCCAATTGCAAAAGTCATCATGATCATATGCTCGATTCCAAAAAAACGTAATGGTCTATTCTTTAAACCTAAACTAACATCATTCCAAAATGCAGTGATAATTGGACTATTAAGATACAATGTCCAGCCAAGAAGGAATTGAATATTATAAATTAGCGTAAAGTATGTTAATGTTTTATGATGTTTTGCAAGAAAAATTGTCTGTTTATTATAATGGTAAAATATCCAAGATAATTGGAAAAATAGCGCCAAGACGACAACCCATCTAAAATAAGAATGAAAAATTAAAAAGTAATAATACACAGTTGAAGTTAAAGAAAAATTTAAATTTAATATAGCGCTAAAATTACATACGATTATTTAATTTAGCCACGTTATATAGTAAAAATATATTTTAATGAAAAAACTTCCTTTGTTATTATGGTTTGCAATGCTTAGCACTTTTATTACAATTAGTGAACAAGGGTTTGCTCAAGTTAAAAAGACCAATTCTGAAATAGATAGTCTTTCAAAACCTTATCATCCCGAGGCTAATGCCCAAAAGGATATTGATAGTTTAGTGATTTTGGCTCAAAAAGAAAATAAGAATATTGTCATTCAAGCTGGAGGTAATTGGTGTATTTGGTGTTTGAGGTTTAATAATTTCATTCATCAAAATTCCTCTATAAGTCGATTGCTAAATGATAATTTTCTTTATTATCATTTAAACTTTTCCCCTGAGAATAAAAATGAAATTGTATTCAATAAGTATGCTGCCGGAAAAGGTGAAGAATATGGATATCCTTTCTTTATTATATTAGATAAAAATGGAAAAGTACTCACGACAAGAGAAAGCGGTAATTTAGAAGCTGGGAAGGGATATGATGAGGCTAAGGTACTTGCTTTTTTTAATGATTGGGTATCTAAAAAGTAATTTTAATTAACATAAACGCCATTGTAAATCGACTACAATGGCGTTTATGTTTGATTCATTCCTTATCACGATAATATTCAATCTTAAACAGAAACATGTCAGCCATTCGTGAACCTTGCCATTTTGCCTTATCAGCCTTTTCTCCTTGGAAATAATTATCAACAGTATTAGAAAATAATTTTATCCACTGATCAAAATGTAGCTTTTCTATTGGCATTTGCGCATGAGGAGGGAAGGGGCTACCATAATAAGTGTGTTCCTCCAATAAAACAGTTTGCCAAAACCTATACATTTTCTCTAAATGCTCTGACCATCTATTTTTGATAATGGAGTTGAATATTGGACCTAATAACTCATCCTTGCGAATACTATCATAGAATTCATTAACCAAAATTTTTATATCTTCTAAATTCTGTATATCTTCTCTCTTCTTCATACAAATAATCATGTTATACTCTTTGTAGAGATAAATTATCTTATTAAAATACTTTCTCCTGCTATTATTCCTTCAGCAAATTCGTATACGGTAGAATTTTCCATCATCTCCTTTAATTCGGTTCTTATTTTTACAAAATTATTATGCATAGGACAGGGGCTTAAATGATTGCAAGTTTTTAGACCTAAAGCACAACCGTTAAATAAATTATCGCCGTCGAGTGCCTTTACAATATCTGCGATGTATGTCTTATGAATTTGTTTATTGTCCATTTCAAAACCTCCGAACGGGCCTTTGATAGAATGAAGAATTTGTTTCTGACATAGTTTACCTAATATTTTGGCAGTAAAGGCTTCCGGAGTACCGGTATGTCTTGAAACCTCATTTATTTTTACACGGTTCCCTTGCATAGACTGAGATGCTATATAAATAATAGCCTTAATTCCGTGTTCGCAAGCTTTTGAAAACATTGATTTTAATTATTAAACAACAAAGATAAGTAGTATTTTTATTTAAGACAAAATAGTCTTAAATAATGTTGTTCCAAAAATAAATATGACAAATCTGTTATTTTGAAATAATTTTAGATAAGGAAGTAAAATGTAATTAAGGATTTATTCGATAACTGGAAAAGCAGTATACTTACTTTCATAATGATTCCAAATAATGCTTGCTATTTCTCGCGTAAGCTTTTCAGCTTCATTATCTCGTATCCAACTTCTGTCTTTATTATTATTTGTGAGCACTGTAAATACAATATCTCCATGTGGTGCATTAACCAAAACAACTTCACCTCGAGCTTCGTCTAAAGAACCTGTTTTACTAATACAATTTATTTCAGGAGGGAATTGTGATAATGATTTTCCATTGTAAAATTGATTTTTTAGAAACCTGTACATTTTATCTGAATATTGAGGAGAGATTACTTTACCCTTTCGAATTAATTCAAATAAGATAGACATTTCTCTGGGGGTGGTTTGTCCCCATCCATATTTCTTCCATATTTCTTCTCTACCAGTTGTTCGGGAATTTACTTTTGTATTTACAAGACCTAACTGATCCATTAGGACGTTGATAGGATGCCCTCCACCTGCTAACTCCTGACACCAAATGGAAGTTACATTGTCACTATAACTAAGCATTAAACCTACTAAAGTGGCTAAATCAGTTTCTGTACTATCTTTAAAGAATTGCATCAGACCTGACCCACCGTAAGCCCTTGAATCTCGGTAAAGAAGTTTTTGATCTAATCTTAATTCGCCATCATTAATCTTTTGAAATACACCTACTAATAAGGGGATTTTTACAATACTTGCAGTGGGAAAAATACTATCCGCATTAATTGTGACCTCCTTGTTGTGTTTTAAGTGCTTTACATAGATTCCTATGTCTCCCTGAAATCCTTGAATTGCTTCATTAATCTTTGTGGTTAGTTCCTTGTCAGTTTTTTGAGCATGAGCATAGGAGAAAATAAAAAACAAAATAAAGGAGGTGCTGATAAATTTATTCATGAATAAGGTTTATTTTTATTAGGTATAACTAATTTAAGAATTAAACTATGGAAAATCCGAATGAGATGAATTTATTTATGGTAATTATTGGAGGAAAGCCCGAGGATAGGGTTACGGAACAGCATGATGTTTTCTTTGGGATTGGAAAAGAGCTTAAGGACCTTGTTCCTGATATGTATTCTTTCTGGCCCGCTTTAGAAGGTCGAATGCATATTGATTCCTGGAGAAAAGTAAATAAAGTAAGTCAGTTTAAAATTGAAATTACTCGACGTGATACAAACTTATCTGAACAGATTAATAAATTATTTTTTGTTAATCTAGGCGGGTATAAACCAAATGATATGGAAGAGTATCATTATAAAGAATTAGTGGTTGCAAAAAATTTGGCTGATGCCACTCGGGTAGCAAAAGAATCAATATTTTGGAAACATCATGAATCCTCACATATAGATGATAAATATGGAATTGATGTTGATGATGTTTATGAGGTTGCGGACCTGTTGAGTCCCAAATTAAAAGCAGAATACCAAATTCAAATAGGTGTTGATAACAGTTTAAAAATGGATCGTTTAGAAGTTGGTTATTTAAAGATCAGTAAATTATTATCAAGTTGATAGAAAGACAGCAGGATTAATATCCTGCTGTGAACCTTTTCTGGATGAAATTCTTATTATCAATTTCATCAACTATTGCAACTGCTAAATCTTCTGCAGAAATTTTTGAATTCCCTTCATGATCCTGTACTGCATGATCTGTTCCTGTCCTATATTTTCCTGTTCTGATTCCCGAACTCTCAGGATTCATTTGGATAGCCGGACTGAAGAATGTCCAATCCAAATCATCTTCCCGTAAAACTACTTCGTAAAAATCTGCTGCTGCCAGTGCCCCCGCTTTGATTTTTTTAGGGAAATTTTTTTCATCTACTAATCTTATTCCATCTGTATTTAGTAGACTTCCTGCACCACCTATAACCAAAAATCTTTTAATCCCTGCATCTTTAACAGCTTGTAAAATATGACGAGAACCTTGAAGATAGTCATCATAAACATTTGGATTCGTCCAACCGGCATTATAGGCTGAAATAACAATTTCATTCCCTTTTAACACACTCGCTAACCGACCTTCTTCATTAATGTCTAATTGTATTGCAACAACATTTGGTTTATCTTTTATCTTATCTACATGCCGCGCAATTGCTGTAACCTCGTAATTTCGGAGAAGTAATTCTTCCAAAATATGTGATCCTACAAAACCGGTTGCTCCAATTAATGCTACTTTCATATATGTTTATAGTTTAAATGAAATACAATTAATTAAACAAAATGTTTAAGTTAAGTGGGTAGCTATTTAATAGGTTTTGTTTTATTATTTTTGAATTTTGAATATGAATCAATTATATAAGCAGTTAAATCCTCTTTTGAAGCTTTTTTGATGAATTCATAGCTTGGTCTATATCCATCCTTAAATAACAAAAGTTCCTGTTTTTCCATAGGGATGAGTGATAAGATTACATCATCTGTAAAAACTCGATCAACATTTCTTTGTTCTCGTTCTATCTCAAGAATTTCTATAGAAGACCTTGCTCGTTTAGCATCTTTTCCAAATAATCTGGAAGGGGATATTCTTAAACCACCTCTTGTGGAACTGGTTTCAACAGCCTTACTATTGTTTTTAGCCCGTTCTATTTCTCTTGTTAATCGACTATCAGTGATTCTTGAAACCACAACCTCATCAATTGTAATTGTACTTTTATCATTAACTAAATAGATCCGATTAATCCCCTCCTGATAAATAAAAGCCGTGTCTCGATCATACCCCTGCGTCATAAGACTTAGATAATCATTTAATTTCCCAGAAATCGTGAAATTTCCCTGCATATCCGTTTTGACTTCTTCATTTGTTCGAAGATTTTTAATTTTTACATCAGATAATTTCTTGCTTGTTTCAAGATCATAAACAATGCCTTTAATTTCCTGGCTAAAAGAAAAAGTTATGTTGCCCAAAAGCAACATAACTATAAAAAATATTTTTTTGTTAATTTTCATATCTTATTTTGATTGCCAGATATTGTTTTCAGGATTGACATCTGGATAAACCTGATCTGGATCTATTTTAACGCTGCTAAGCTTCTCTGTAGTATGTAGCTGAAACTTCCATGAATTATTTCTTTCCCAGATTTCTACAGGTAATTTATGTCTTACTTTCTTTCCGCTTTCTGTAGTCGCTTCCACAACTACCGGCATCGCCATTTTCTGTAAATTGTTAATAGTAATTATAGCCCCTTTAGATGGATCCAATTCTACATAACTAACATCTGAAATCGCTTGATCTAGAGACCAATTGTTTAAAAACCAACCTCTCCAAAACCAATTTAAACTTTCTCCGCTCTCGTTTTCCATTACTCTGAAAAAATCATCAGGAGTAGGATGTTTATATGCCCAATATTCAACATATTTTCTAAATGCAGCATCGAATCTTTTAGGACCTAATACCTCATCTCTTAATATACGTAGTGCAAAACCTGGTTTATAATAAGCTAATAATCCAATATTTCGCTCTTTCATGCCCTGAGGGGTAGTCATTATCGGCTCTAAATTTGGGTGAAATAACGCTCTTGCCATTGCATTCCTATCACCCATTCTTCGGAAGTACTCACCATTATTAAAAGCCTCTGTCGATAAATCATTAATAAATGTATTAAATCCTTCATCCATCCAAGCATATAAGCGTTCATTCGATCCTACTATCATAGGAAACCAAATATGTCCAAATTCATGATCGGTAACTCCCCAAAGACTACCAGCTTTAGCTTTATTTCCACAAAACACTATTCCAGGATATTCCATTCCACCTACATTTGAAGCAACATTTACTGCAATAGGATATGGATATTCCATCCATTTTTTAGAATAATATTCTATTGAGGCTTTGGTATATTCAGTCGATCTTTCCCATGCATTGTTCCCATTACTTTCTTTAGGATATGCTGAAAGCGCTAAAGATTTTTTTCCACTTGGTAAATTAATTTGAGCAGCGTCTATTATAAAAGCTTTGGATGATGCCCATGCGACGTCCCTAGCATTTTCTAATCTATATTTCCAAGTTAACAAAGTTTTCTTGGGTCTTGAATTACTGTTTGTCACCTCATCTTGGGATCGGATAATAACGGTCTTATCACTATTTTTAGCTTGATTGAAACGATCCAATTGTTCTTTTGTCCAAACTTCTTGAGGATTGAGTAATTCACCACCCATAACAACAATATGATCTGCCGGAGCAGTAACTTCAACATTGAAGTCACCATATTCTAAATAAAACTCTCCTGGGCCGGTGTAAGGCAGTGTATTCCATCCTTGAATATCATCATAAACTGATACCTTAGGGTACCATTGTGCAATAGCATAAATATTGCCGTTTTCGGTAGGTAAAATACCAGTCCTGTCAGCTCCATATTCTGGAACTATGTATGAGAAATCCATGCTGATCTCTGTCTTTCCACCATTGGCAGCCAATGGTGCAGGAAGATCAATACGCATTCTTGTGTCATTAATAGTGTATTTTACATCTTTGTTTCCACCGCCTGATACATTAGAAATAGTATATCCTCCCTGAAAATCTGATCCGGCATCTCCATAGCGACTATTTGTTAATGGAACGACCGCTTGTCCAATAGACTCCTTATTGAATAAATTCTGTTCCAATTGCAACCAGATAAATTCTAATTGGTCAGGACTGTTATTAGTATAATTTATCTTTACTGTTCCTTTTACTTCGTTTGTTTTATCATCTAAACTTACCTTTATATCATAGTTCGCAGCATTTTGCCAATACTGATGTCCAGGTTTACCGGAAGCTGACCGGTATACATTCCCATTATTTTTGTAGAAAATCGGATTAAAAGCTTCTTTATAATCATAAATACTTTCAACCGATTGAGCAAACGTAGTTTGTAAAATACTGGCCTGCATGATTAGTAAACCTAGTGATATCTTAAATATAGATTTATTCATATTCTATTATAATTTAGATTTGTATTCTTCTTCATCAAACCCTAAGATAATGCCATTTGAGCTTTCAATTAGGGGTCTCTTAATCATACTATTATTCTTTAAAAGAACTTCATTTGCACTTTTCTCATCTGTAACCGAGTTCTGTTCCTCTAAACTTAATTTTCGCCAAGTAGTTCCCTTTTTATTAACCAATTTTTCCCATGAAATTTCTTTTTCCCATGCTTGCAACTTTTGAAGACTAGCAGGTTCTTTTTTATAATCATGAAAAACAAACTCTTTGTTATTTTGAATTAACCAATCAATGGCCTTTTTTACTGTGTTACAGTTTTTAATTCCGTAAACCTGAAGCATAGTTATAATTTTGATTTATTTTGTTTAGCTAAAGATATTAATAAAATATTTAATTGTGATTTACTTAAGAAGGAATAGGAAAAAGTTCTTAGTGTATTTTTTACACTATATTTTATGAACTCATAAAAAAAGTTTATCTTTATTCTAAATAATAAATTTTAGAATAATAGACTATGAGCCTAAAAGATTTCAAAGGAGTTTTAACAGGAGACCAAGTACAGGAGCTATTTGAAATAGCAAAAGAGCATAAATTTGCATTACCTGCAGTTAATATTATAGGTACTGATTCCATTAATGCGGTTATGGAAACAGCAAAGAAGGTTAACTCTCCGGTTATTATCCAATTGTCTAACGGGGGAGCACAGTTTTACGCTGGTAAATCCCTAAATAATGATCACTTACAAGCATGTATTTTAGGAGCTATTTCTGCTGCGCAACATGTTCATCTATTGGCAGAACATTATGGTGTAGCCGTTATCTTGCACACTGATCACGCTGCAAAAAAGTTGCTACCTTGGATTGACGGATTATTGGATGCTGGTGAAAAATTCTTTAAGCAACATGGTAAGCCCTTGTTTTCATCTCATATGTTAGATTTATCTGAGGAACCACTTGAGGAAAATATTGAAATTTCTAAAAAATATCTAGAAAGAATGAAGCCGCTTGGGATGACTATTGAAATTGAATTAGGTGTTACAGGTGGTGAAGAAGACGGAGTAGATAACTCAGATGTTGATAGCTCTAAATTATATACACAACCTGAAGAAGTTGCTTATGCTTTCAAAGAATTATCAGAAGTATCTGATAAATTTACTGTAGCCGCAGCTTTCGGGAATGTTCATGGTGTATATAAACCAGGTAACGTGAAATTGCAACCAGTTATTCTTCATAATTCTCAAGAATACATTCGTGAAAAATTTAACTTAACAGCTGAGAAGCCGGTTAATTTTGTTTTCCATGGAGGATCAGGTTCTTCTCCTGAAGAAATCAAAGAAGCTATTTCTTACGGAGCAATCAAAATGAACATTGATACTGATATGCAATGGGCATTTTGGGATGGTGTTAGGAAATATGAGGCTAAAAACCATGATTATTTGCAAGCACAAATTGGTAATCCAGAAGGTGCTGATTCACCAAATAAAAAGTATTATGACCCACGTGTTTGGTTACGTAAAGGAGAAGAGGCGTTTGTTGAGCGTTTAGAGCAAGCTTTTGCTGAATTAAATGCAATAGATGCTAATAGTAAATTATAATCATAACAGATATTTAAGTTATTCTAAGAGCTGTCAATTTATTGTCAGCTCTTTTTTTTGTCTGTACTTTTCGTGTTAAAATAACGTATATGTAATAAAGTATTTTATGCTTTGTCATGAAATTAAAATAATGTGTTATGTCAACAAGAAAATTGTCTGTTATCACATTTTTTATGGAGAAATATCCTTATTATTACGTTAACAAACAATAGAAGATGTATAAGGATAAATTTTTATCATATTTAAAATTTGAGAAGAGGTATTCCGAACATACTATCGTTGCCTATGAAAGAGAGATTCAGAACTTTTGGGATTTCTTAGAAATGGAAGGTGTTACTTTTGATGAAGTAGATTACCGTTTCTTGAGATTTTATTTTTCAAATCTGAAAGAAAAGGGAATGGAAGCTACTTCCGTTAACAGAGCTATTTCATCTTTAAAATCGTTTTATAAATTTTTAATGCGCGAAGGGATTATTAAACAGAATCCAATTACTTTAATTAAGTCCTTAAAAACAGCAAAGAAGCTTCCTGTTGTGGTTGAAAAGGAAAAGATGATGAAGTTATTGGATTACATGAATGAGGAATCTGATGACTTCGAAAAAATTCGTGATTTTTTAGTGTTAGAGTTACTTTTTGGAACTGGCATTCGTTTATCAGAATTATTAAAGATAAAGGATCAGGATATTGATTATTATAATAAAAAAATACTTATATTCGGAAAAAGGAGCAAAGAACGTTTTGTTCCAATACACCAAACACTCGCTGATGAATTGAAGAGATATCAGCAAATAAAAAAAGACCAAAACTTTCAAAACATTTCAACTGTTCTGATCGTTACGAAGGAAGGGAAGGATGCATACGCAAGACTTATTTATCGAATAGTAAAAAAGTATTTAAGTACTATTACTTCTCAAAAGAAAAGGAGCCCCCATGTATTGCGACACACCTTCGCAACTACATTGTTAGATAACGGTGCTGATTTAAATGCTATTAAAGAATTACTAGGACACGCTGGGTTATCGGCAACACAGATTTATACCCATAATTCAGCTGAACGTTTGAAATCAATTTATAAACAAGCTCATCCAAAGGCTTAAAAAAGGAGGAAAAATGAACATTACAGTGCAATCTATTAAATTTAATGCTGACAGCAAGCTAATCGAGTTCATTAAGAAGAGATCTGAAAAATTAAACCAGTTTTTGGATAACATCCTTGAAGGAGTGTGTTATCTAAGATTGGAAAATGTAGATGATGAGGCGAATAAGATCGTTGAACTAAAATTTAATGTTCCAGGCAACCAATTATTTGCCAAAGCACAAGCTAAAACTTTTGAAGAAGCAACTGATATTGCGATTGAATCAATTAGACGACAAATTAATAAACACAAAACCAAAACCAGAGGTAATCTAAGTAATCACAAAGAATTATTAAATCAAGAAGAAGAATTTTAATTTTTATATATTAATAATATTTAAAGCCCCTTTTTAGGGGCTTTTTTAATGAATATGTTATATCATCTGATATTATCTATGTATTAAAATAATATTACCTTTTTTTATTTGGAATAATTCTTAACAATATTTAGATTTGTTCCAAATTAAATAAGAGCACATGATTTGTCCTTTAGCAAATTTTGAAGAGATTTTCCAAACTGAAAATGGAGCAGTATATCAATGCAGCCGTAAAAACTGTTATTGGTTATATTTTCAAGAATCTACTACAGCTTTTAAGATTAGAGACTTTTTTGCATTTAAAAAGCGCATTGATACTATTAATCTTGAAAACATGCTTAATGACTCTTCTAGGTCATCTGATTTCGAAATTATCATGCCATTTCGTACAGATAGTATCTTTATTCTTTCGGTTGAAGAGATCCTTAAATTAAGGGAAATTATGGCCGGCGCTAAGTTTATAATAGAACTTAATTCTCAAATCAAAGCTTGCCTTCATTCCAAAGCTATTATAGCATACTAACTTTCTTTATAATTATACTGATTCTAAATAGCTTACCTCTTCTTAAGCCTAATTTAGACTGAATTTGTATTGCATATTTTCTCACTGTTTTCGTTCACTTAGATGTATCTTTGTATTGTAAGAAACAACAAAGGGGTTATACTTACATTACACAATAAAGAAATGATAATATGAAAGATTTATTGAAATTAAAAACATCTATCTCCGAGGAGATTGAAAACATATTGAATGCACAGGTAAAGGTTGAAGCTCATTCATCAGCATTATATTTAGCAATGTCTGCATGGTGTGATGACCAAGGTTTAGATAACGCAGCATCATTTTTCGCTAAACAATCTGACGAAGAACGTGCTCATATGTTAAAGATTTTTAACTATATCAGTGCGCGTGGTGGTCGTGCAATCTCACCTGAAATCACAAATTTACCAGTTGATTTTGAATCATTCAGAGGTGTATTTGAACAAACTTTGGAACAAGAGATGTTTGTAACTGAGCAATTTAATAAAATTGCGGATAGTTGTATGAAAAACAAAGACTTCGTTACTTTTAATTTTATCCAATGGTTCTTAGAAGAGCAAGTTGAAGAAGAATATGTAGCTAGACGCATACTAGAACTCTTTGACGTAATTGGTGAAGAAGGTACTGGACGTTGGGAAATTGATCGTCATTTGGTAAAGGTAACCTTTGACGGAGAATAATATTTTAATAAAAATAAAAAAAGTGGGCTAAACTATAATTTTAGCCCACTTTTTTTATACAATTATTTTTAGTTTCTACGTTTAAATGTTAAATTTCAGTTTATTGATAGTTTATGAATCTTTGATTTCCATTTTTAGTCTAGAATCTTTGTGAGAAACCTTTGTATTAGTGTTGTTATTATTCTTCTTTGCTCCCTGAGCATAAGTAAGGCTTTGTCACAAGAAAGTTCTAAGAGTATTGAAGGATTAGTTGTTGACACCACTGGTTTAGGGATAAAAGGAGCTTCTGTTAGACTTGTAAGTCAATCTGATACTTTAAGTACCACAACAGATAAGAATGGATTTTATAGCTTCAATAATGTCAAAGGAAAAAATCTTAATATTTCCATTAGTATGTTAGGCTATTCAATTGTTAATAAAAGCATAAGCCCGACAAAATTTTTTAATAAAATTTTTATTCCTAGAGTTACGTTATATCCCCAATCAACTTTAATTCCTGAAGTCCGTATTTTAAAAATTATTCCCGTCGTGAATCGTGGTGATACAATCCAGTTTAATTTAGGTGCATTTTCATTTCCTGAACATTCTCTATTGGAAGAGGCACTTAAACAATTGCCAGGTTTTCAGGTGCTAAGAGACGGAACTACTTATTATAACGGGCAATTAATTAAAGGGGTACGAGTGGATGGTAAGAAATTTTTTGGTGGAGATCTTTTAACAGCTACCCGAAATCTTCCGTCAGAATTTGTAAAACAAATTGAAGTAATTAATGATTACGGTGATTTATCAACTGCCAAAGGTATAAAAAGCACCGAACCTGAAAAGATTATTAATATTGTTCTTCAATCGGATAAGAAAAGGATAACCTTCGGACAGGGTACATTAGGAGTAGGAACGAGAGATCGTTTCTTGGGTAGCCTAGGAATTAATAAATTCAATGATGGACAAGAAATGTCTATTGTAGGTTCCATTAATAATACCAATACTAGTTTATATTTATTTGGTGATCCTGATGGGTCAAGTAGTCGAAACACTGATTTATCCGAAATTGGTGACTATTCCGATCAAAATGATGGTTTGAATAAGCTAGGTTCAATTGGCATATCTTTTACCGATAATGTCGGTGATCATGTCAGTTTTAATGGAAGTTATGTCTATCAGAGCAAAAATAACCTTACGCAGGGAAACTCCTTATTGAAATCATCTTACTCAGGTTATAATATTCACAGGTTTGAAAACTATGAAAATAAATCTTTTGACAACCTCCATACCTTGAATTTAGAAATGAATGCTGAATTCAAAAATAAAGATATCCTGAAGATAGCACCTAAATTATCTTATAATCGATCCTATTTTTATAATAATAGAAATACAGACCTTCGAAATTATAGAATTAGAGATGAGGGAGTTAGGAATGATACGTCAATTAATAGTACGCCTTCTGCTGACTTTTCTATATTATATTCTAAACATTTTGATAAACCAGGAAGGAAATTGGTTGGTGATATGAAATTAAACTATCAATCGTTGACAAAAGATGATGTTGTTTCTGAATTTTACTCAATTTTTGATACAACTGGAAATAGTCCGACCATTAGTAGATTCAATCAGCGACAATTGGTAGATGCTAGAAATGATGTTGCGGGTATAAAGACTTCTATATCCTATGTAGAACCCTTTTATGAGCATAGTCTGTTGGAAATATTTAATGATATGGATGTTAATAACATAGAAGCAGTTCGGACAGTACGTGATCCTAGCTTCTTAGGTGGAGAAATTGTGGATTCACTGACAATGAATTATGCCTATCAGTTTAAAAGCTTTAAAACCGGTCTTAATTACCAATACGAACCAAATAAAATGTTTCGAGTAAATATGGGCTTTTCTGTACAGCCCGTTGCATTATCAGGCAGGGTGAAGGGTGATTCTGTAAATTATGAGTATGATAATGTGAATTTGGTTCCCTCTACGACGGTGCGTTACAAGTTTAGTAATGATTTTGAAATGAGATTTGCCTATTTGGGTCGAAATATCCAACCTAGCTTTTTACATATATCCCCGGTCCGGGATAATTCCAACTCAAGAAATATTATTGTTGGTAACCCTTCTTTAAAAGCTGAATTTGCAAATCGGTTTTCTACGAGCCTTAGAAAATTTCTACCTACAAGGGGACAATATTTTCAAACAGATTTTGCCTATACTTTTATTGCCAATAAAATTGTAAGCGCAAAAACATCTTTGTCCAATGAAACTATTCAGGAGACAACTTTTGAAAACACAGATGGATACTATGATATTAAATGGTATTATGACTTCAGCTCTCCTGTTTTTACGGATGAATTTACTATAAATTTATCCGGGAATGTAGATTATTATAATAACTTATCATATATCAATGCTTATAAAAGCACCACTAAACAGCTTCTATATAATCAAAATCTTCAATTAAGGTATGAACCAACCGAATACTTTGAATCGGTATTTAATACAAACTATTTTTTAAATCGCGCTATTTATGAATTGCCTTACACAAACAAAATAGCGGCCCACTCTTTTCTATTTAGCTTTGCAGGGAGGGGATATATATCGGATAATTTAATAGTAGGGGCTGAAATGTCACAAAAGTTCTATGACGGTTATGTAAGTGAACTTAGCGATGTGAACCCCACAATAATAAATACGTATTTGGAATATAACTTTTTGAAAAATAAATCAGCTTTAATCAGGTTGCAATGTAATGATATCCTAGACATGAATAAGGATGTAGGAGTTATGACCACTTATATCGGTAATGATCTTTTTGAATCTAGAAACAATAGATTAGGTAGATATTTTATGTTAACGCTTAACCTTCGTTTACAATCCTATCCAAAAGGTAAATAATATGAAAGCAGCAGTATTGAACGGCTTTGGGGGCCCTGAGGTATTTCAGATTCTGGAAAGACCGGATTTAATTCCTAACTCATTTGAAGTTTTAATTGAAGTAAAAGCTGCAGGTGTTAATAGA
Source organism: Sphingobacterium mizutaii (assembly GCA_040394615.1). GTDB lineage: Bacteria > Bacteroidota > Bacteroidia > Sphingobacteriales > Sphingobacteriaceae > Sphingobacterium > Sphingobacterium mizutaii_A. The sequence goes on along the minus strand of JBEBRZ010000025.1, from coordinate 7,810 downwards.
CCAGATGTATTTCAAAGAAAAGGTAATTATCCTGCGCCTGCAGGAGTTGTTTCTGATATTCCCGGGCTTGAGGTTTCTGGTGTTATATCTTCCGTAGGTTCTGAAGTAAAAAAGTTTAAAATAGGTGATGAAGTAATCGCATTACTTGCTGGCGGCGGATATGCGTCTCAGGCAACTGCTCATGAGTCAGTCTGTCTTCATAAACCTAAGAATTTAACTTTTGAAGAAGCTGCAAGTCTCCCTGAAACTATTTTCACTGTTTGGCATAATTTATTTGAGCGCGGAAAACTAGTAAGTACTGATCATGTTTTGATTCATGGTGGTACCGGTGGTATCGGATCCACTGCTATTCAGCTAGCAAAATTATTCGGAGCAACGGTATATACAACTGTTGGTTCTCTTGAGAAAGCTAAAATAGCTAAGGAGCTGGGTGCAGATCTTGTAATTAATTATAAAACAGAAGACTTTTCAGAAATATTAATGGATAAAAAAGTTGATCTTATTTTGGATAGTATTGGTGGAAGTTATTTTAATAAACATATTTCATTACTGAGGGAGGAAGGAAGATTAATTCAAATTAATGCCACTGAAGGTGCCAAAGTAGAGCTTAATCTATTTAAATTGATGCAAAAGAGGATTTATTTGACAGGTTCTACATTACGTGCCAGAGATATTTCTTTTAAAGCAGAACTTGCAGATGCGATTGAAACAAATGTTTTACCAATAATAGAACAAGGGAAATATAAGACACTTTTAACGAAAATCTTTCCCTTAGAGCAAGTAATAGAAGCTCATCATTATTTTGAAGATGCTGAATCTTATGGTAAAATAGTTCTGAAAATTAATAGCTAAATACTTTTAGCTATTCTTATTGTTGATTATTTTCCTATATTTAAAAATTGATAAAACCTATTTTTCATAAAACGATGAACTTTAAATTTCTTACTACAGCTTTATTGATAGGGACAAGTGTCTTGTCAAGTTATGCTCAAAAAGTTGGGAAAGTTGAAAAACCAATTGACATGGTAAGCACTTTGGTTGGTACGCAATCTACCTATTTCCTTTCAAGTGGTAATACTTATCCAGCAATTGCCCTACCATGGGGAATGAACTTTTGGAGTCCCCAAACCGGTAAAATGGGCGACGGGTGGATGTATACCTATACAGCAGAAAAAATTCGTGGTATTAAACAGACTCACCAACCATCACCTTGGATGAATGACTATGGACAATTCTCTGTCATGGCAATGGTTTCCAACAAAACGTTTGACCAAGATAAAAGAGCTAGTTATTTCTCTCATAAAGCAGAAGTAGCCAAACCGCATTATTATTCTGTTTATTTGGCTGACTATGATACCAAAGTTGAATTAACACCTACAGAACGTGCATCTTATTTTAGATTTACTTTTCCAAAAACTGATTCAGCATATGTATTGATTGATGCATTTGATAAAGGATCTTATGTTGAAGTTATACCTCAGGAACAAAAGATAATTGGATACAGTACAAAGAATAGTGGTGGTGTTCCTCAGAACTTTAAGAATTACTTTGTTATGAGCTTTGATAAGCCATTTGCAAATGTGTCAACATTCGCCGATTCTGTGCTTACAGATGGACGTTTTATGGTTAAAGCAGACCATGTGGGTGCTATTGTTGGCTTCCAAAACGCTAATGCTGGTGATCAGCTACTGATGAAAGCCGCTTCTTCATTTATTAGTGCTGAACAAGCAGATATTAATTTAAAGGAGTTGGATGGTGTTAGCTTTGATGAGCAAGTAAACAAAGGTGAAGAAATCTGGAATAACGCATTGAGTAAAATTGAAATAGAAGGTGGAACTATAGATCAGATGCGAACCTTTTATTCATCTTTATATCGCTCATTGCTTTTCCCTAGAATGTTTTATGAAATTAATGCCGCAGGTGATGTAGTACATTATTCTCCATATAACGGTGAAGTATTGCCGGGATATATGTTTACGGATACAGGATTTTGGGATACCTTCAGGGCATTATTTCCGTTCTTGAACCTCATGTATCCTGAAATCAATGAAAAGATGCAGGATGGTCTTGCAAATGCTTATCGAGAAGGAGGCTTTTTACCTGAGTGGGCGAGTCCTGGATTTAGAAATATAATGGTAGGTAATAATTCTGCATCAGTTGTTGCAGATGCCTGGGTCAAAGGTGTTCGTTCTAAGGATATTGAAACGTTATATGAAGCCGTGAAGAAAGGTGCCAATAATGCAGGGCCAATGACTGCAGTAGGGCGTGCAGGAGCGGAGTATTATAATGAATTGGGATATGTTCCTTATGATGTCAAAATTAATGAAAATGCAGCACGTTCTTTAGAATATGCCTATGACGATTTTGCTATTTATCAACTCGCAAAATCATTAGATAAACCACAAGAAGACAAAGATTTTTATAAGAAAAGAGCGTATAATTATCAAAAACTTTTCGATCCGTCAACAGGGTTAATGAGAGGTAAAAATAAGGATGGTTCATGGTCTACTCCTTTTAACCCATTTAAATGGGGGGATGCTTTTACCGAAGGCAATAGCTGGCATTACAGCTGGTCTGTTTTTCAAGATGTTGAAGGATTAGCTAAATTATTAGGAGGACATAAAGCAATGGAAATCAAATTAGATTCTGTTTTTACATTGCCACCAATTTTTGATGATAGTTATTATGGGTTCCCAATACATGAAATTAGAGAAATGCAAATTGCTAATATGGGACAGTACGCTCATGGTAACCAACCTATTCAACACATGATTTACCTTTATAATCATGTTTCAGCCCCTTGGAAAGCCCAATATTGGGTAAGAGAGACCATGAATAGGATGTATTCACCAAACCCTGACGGGTACTGTGGAGACGAAGATAATGGTCAGACTTCCGCATGGTATGTGTTTTCGGCAATTGGATTCTATCCTGTTACACCTGCAACAGACGAATATGTTATTGGTTCACCTATTTTTGATAAAGTTACATTGCATTTAAGTAATGGTAAATCTGTAAAAATAGAAACTAAAAATAACTCGGATGAAAATCGTTATATACAGGCTTTAAAGTGGAATGGGAAGAATTACACTAAAAATTATTTAAATCATAGTGAGCTTTTGAAAGGAGCTAATTTAGTATTTGATATGGGCGCTGAACCTAATAAGAATAGGGGAGTGACTAAGGCTGATCTTCCATATTCTATTAGTAAAGATGATAAGTAATATTCTCTAAAGTATTTAAAATAAAAGGCCTTCTGGATTCAGGAGGCCTTTTGTTTATGGTTACTAGTAAGTTACTATCTTATTTACTCAAACTTTTACAAATTACCTAATCACATAAAAAAAGGCTTGGGAGATCCAAGCCTGATTAAATTTCATTTTTTTATTTTGCCCTATGTTCTAGGGCGTACAAATTTTGCTTTACGAGATGTTTTTCCGGTAAATGATTGTCTGATCAATAAAGATTAAAAATCATCATCATCATCTAAATCTTCATATCCTCCATCCAGAGAATCAAGCTCATCTAATCCGAAATCATCATCGTCTTCAAATACATCATCGTCGTCGTCTGGACCATTGAAGTTGAGTACTCTTTCATCAACCTTTACATCTGTTTCAATTGCTTGCATTGTAGCCATCTTGTTTGTTATGATATTTTTCTTTTGTAACGTAAAATTATATAAGAAAATTCAATTGATAAATTTTTTTTAAAAATATTTAATCACAATCCTGCTTGCTCTTGATTATTCATTTAATCAACAATTTCACCAATACTGTTTTCCTCCGCTACAATGTCTTTAAGCTTAGGGAGATCCTTTGTGCTTGATAAACCGAAATGATTCATAAACTCTCCGCTTGTCGAATATAGTAATGGCCTTCCAATGGCATCCGATTTTCCGGCAATTTGTATCAAACCTTTATCTAATAACCTTTGAATAGAATAATCGCAATTAACACCGCGAATTTGTTCTACTTCAAGCTTTGTTATCGGTTGTCTATAAGCTATTATCGCCAAAGTCTCTAATGCCGATTGACTTAATTTTTTCCTTTCCTTATGTATTTGTAACTGATTAATCGCATCATGGTACTGAGACTTTGTTAAAAATTGCAATTGATCATTTATACTAACTAAAGCCAAAGCATAATCATCAGATTCATATTTAGCTTTAAGCTTTCCTATAAATTCTGCCAATTCCACTTTACTTATCTCAATAACCAGTGCATCTTGAAGAATCTCTCGTAAATCTTTCTGATTAATACCTTCGGCTGATGCAAAGATGATAGCTTCTATATTTAATAAAATATCTTTCACAGCGTGAATATTAATAATTTATAACCTGCTCTTCCATTTGTTCAGGTAACTCACGGAATTGATAGGTCTGTGTTCTTAATTGAGGTTCAAAACCAGCTTCTGTTATCGCATCCTGTATTGTCTTTGATGTAAACCTGTGCGGAGCTCCGGCAGCAGAAACAACATTTTCTTCGATCATAATCGATCCAAAATCATTTGCTCCGGAATGTAAACAAACTTGTGCAGTTTGTTTACCCACCGTTAACCAGGAGGCTTGAATATTTTTGATATTTGGCAACATAATTCTGCTTAATGCGATCATACGAATATATTCATCCGATGTTACGTCGTTGGTAATACCACGAAGGCGTTTTAATAAAGTTCCATCATCCTGAAATGGCCAAGGGATAAAAGCAATGAAACCATATGCATCTGCAGGCTTTTCATTTTGAACTTCACGTATCCAAACCAAATGCTCAAAACGTTCTTCAAGTGTTTCAATATGACCAAACATCATGGTCGCAGAAGTAGGTAAATTAATTTTATGTGCAGCACGCATGACATCTAACCACTCTTGTCCTCCACATTTCCCTTTTGATATAAGCCTTCTTACACGGTCATTTAATATTTCGGCACCTGCCCCTGGTAAAGAGTCTAAACCTGCCTCTTTCATTGCGCTAAGAACCTCTAAATGGCTCATCCCTTCCAGTTTTGCTACGTGAGCAATTTCTGGTGGACCTAATGAGTGTAACTTTAAGGAAGGATATAAATCTTTTAATTGCTTAAATAAGGTAGTATAGAAGTTTAAACCTAAATCGGGATGATGTCCTCCTTGTAATAATAATTGATCACCCCCATATTTAAATGTCTCCTCGATTTTTTGCTTATAAGTTTCTATATCTGTAATGTAACTCTCCTCATGTCCAGGACGGCGGAAAAAATTACAAAATTTACAATTGGCGATACAAACGTTAGTGGTATTAACATTTCTGTCAATTTGCCAAGTCACTTTACCATGAGGAACCTGAATTTTACGTAATTCATTTGCAACATAAGCTAAATCAGCGGTCGCTGCTTCTTTGTATAGAAAAATGCCTTCTTCTTTACTTAAAAAGTCAAAATTTAAGGCCCGTTCTAATAGTTTATTTACTTCCATGTATTACAAAGATACGGAGCTTTTTAGTAATTAAGAAGATAAAGATATATCATCAGTTGATGATCAAATGCATTGAAGTAAATGGTTAATTATTAATAATAAGACACTTGGCCTATCTCGAAATTTTGTAGATAGCTATTGAGAGAAATACTGAGATAAATTTATATAGGACAAAAACTTATAAATCAATTAGTTGTTATATTAAAAAGCTGACATTATTTTTACTTTCGGTTAATTTTAATTCATCCAATTAGTTCAAAAAAATCTTAAATTTATATGCACTACAAAGGAGGTACTCGATGAGCCAAGACACAATCCATATAGAACGTACATATCCCATTTCTACAGCCAAATTATGGCAGGCAATGACTGATAGAAAAAAGTTAAAAGATTGGTTTTTCGATATCCCTAATTTTTCTACCGAAGTCGGAGCAGAATTCGAATTCTCAAAATCCGATAGTTCAGACAATTACCATCATTGTAAAGTGCTGGAAGTTAAACCTCAGGAATTATTTAAATTTGAATGGCGTCATCCTAAACAGACAAATGGTAACTCCATTATTACTTGGCGACTCATCCCTAGGCGAGGAGCCACAACTTTACACCTTACTCACGAGGGCTTAACGTATGCTAAAGATGCGGGAGAACCATTCTGCTTAGAAGAATATGAGTCCGGATGGGAACGGATTTTAGGTGATTCTCTTTCTAAGTTTATCAGTAAGATATAATTTATTAACTCATAGGAATTTTTAATTTGATAATTTTAAATACAATTGTCGTATATTACGGTATATTGTATTTTCCTATTATTCATTTATAATGAATTCGTTTATATACTATATATCTAATATTTCCAGCTTTACTTAGACCTATTTTTATATGAAGAGAGTTTTTTCCAGTTTGTATGTACAAGTGATTCTAGGAATAATCATTGGAATCCTTTGCGGTATTTTTTATCCTGACTTTGCTATTAAATTAAAACCACTTGGAGATGGGTTTATAAAGCTCATTAAGATGGTTATTGCACCTTTGATTTTTAGTTCTATCGTTATTGGTATTGCAGGAATGCAGGATATAAAAAAAGTCGGCAAGATTGGACTGAGTTCATTGATTTATTTCGAGATCATGACAACTATTGCTCTAATTATAGGATTAGTTTTTGTAAATATTATTCAACCTGGAACGGGAATGAACGTAGATCCGAAAACGCTTGATCCCGCTGCTGTAGCTCATTATGTTCAGGAATCTAAAGAACATAAAAACATCATGGACTTCATTCTCAGCATTATTCCAGATAATGTTGTGGCAGCAGTTGCTTCTGATAACTTACTTCAGGTGCTCTTATTTGCTGTACTTTTTGGTATTGGTCTAACAAAAATTGGTGCTAAAGCTTCAGAACCGGTTATCCACGTGATGCAATCCTTTTTAAAAGGCTTATTTGCTGTAATAAAAATGATTATGTATTTGGCCCCTATAGGCGCCATGGGTGCTATGGGTTTTACCATTGGGAAATATGGTGTCGAAGCTTTATCCTCTCTGGGGTTGTTAATGTTAAGTTTTTATGGAACATGTATCGTATTTATTATAGGAATCATTGGAGCGGTACTTTACTTTTACGTGAAGGTCAATGTATTTAAGCTTCTTAAATATATTAAAGAAGAGCTTTTAATTGTTCTCGGCACCTCATCCTCCGAATCAGCCTTACCCGGATTAATGCAAAAATTGGAAGATGCCGGATGTGCTAAACCGATCGTTGGATTAGTAATTCCAACCGGATATTCTTTCAACCTGGATGGAACTTGTATTTATCTTACTATGGCTGCTGTATTTATTTCTCAAGCATTAAATATGCATCTTAATTTAGAACAGGAAATAACTTTATTATTAGTTCTCCTTTTGACATCAAAGGGGGCTGCAGGAGTCACAGGAAGTGGTTTTGTAACTTTAGCCGCTACCTTGCCGGTAGTTGGGCACATGCCTGTTGAAGCGGTAGGACTGATATTGGGAATTGATCGTTTTATGAGTGAAGCCAGGGCACTAACAAATATCATCGGAAATGCAACAGCAACTATTGTTATAGCAAAATTTGAGAAAGGACTGGATGAAGAACTTCTACACGAAAAGTTAAATTAGTTGCTGCAGAAATTCTAGCCTTAACACTCCTGCAAAGCGCTTCTCATAATTACCTTTTGGAGTAATAATGAGAAGCGTTTTTTTATTCAATTTTTGCAAGATAAAATCCCCCTTAAAAGAGTTGTTTTTTTACCATAAATTCTATCTGAAATTCTACCTTCTATTTGATGAATTACACCTCTTTCAGAAGCTTTAATTCTCTCTTTTTTCTTCTACTCACCCGTATCT